>JANYJF010000024.1 GCA_025361885.1 Coriobacteriia bacterium | reverse complement strand
CAGCGAGGCGAAGTCGGTGAGGTCGCCTCGCAGGATGTGGATCCTGTCGGCCACGCCGCTCAGCCGCTCGGTGGTGTCCGTAGACGAGCGTCTGACGAGGCCGTAGACCTCGTAGCCCTTCTCAAGGAGCAGCTCCGCGAGGTAGGAGCCGTCCTGTCCGGTGATGCCGGTAATGAGTGCGCGCTTCGACACTGCGATCTCCTCATCGGACTCGGGAACCTCGGCTTCGCACTATACCATCCGGGCCCTCCCAGGCCTCTCGCGGGCAAGCAATCGAGGGCACCCAGACAGGGTGCCCTCGATTGTGATGGTGCGCACGGCGCGGGTGTCGGCCTTTGTCGCGCCAGCTAGGCGCAGCGGGCGATGTGCTGTACTCGTATCGTCTACGTGTCCCGAAGGTCCGCGCACATGATGACCGCGGCAGCCCCCTCGGCGTGGCTCACGTCTGCCGCTACGCCTCCGTCGGCGCGGAAGTTCCGGGCGAAATGCACGACCTTGCACCGCGGGTCCCGCCGAATGAGTGCGACCAGCTTGTCGAAGACGTCGTCCGTGGACCCGTTCTCGAACACTGTGGCCTTGAAGTTGTAGCCGGGTTGTCGGCGAACACGGCTGCGTCCGTCATGCCGCCCCCGATGCATCCCGGTCGAGTATCGCAGCCGCCTCGCGCGCCACGGCCTCCAAGGCCGTGTACCTCGGCGTGTAGCCAATCCGCTCGGCGCGCGTGCTGGTCGAGTAGTAGTTGATCTTGGCTCCCGTGGCCGCCGGCAGGACCAGTGACTCGTCCACAGCGTACCTCAGGCCGTGCTCCTTCGCGAAGAACGACAACGTCTCGAACTTGGAGACCGGGGCGGCGCTTGTCACGTCGTACACGTCGTTTGCGGCATCCGCCGCGAGCACCGCGCGCACGAGGGTCGCCAGGTCGCGGGGGTCGACGTAGTCCCGCCACATCTCGGCCGGTCCCGTGACCAGCTCCCGGCCGGTGCGGACCGCGTCCACGACGTCGGTCATGAAGTAGCGGGCCGCCATGTTGACGTGACGGCTGAACAGTCCGAAAAGGCGCAGGTCAACGATGGACAGGTCCCGCGCGGCCCGGTGACGACCTTCGGCCGCCAGCTTGGCGATGCCGTAGTGGTCGCTCGTGCCGATGTGGTTCACGTCGATGACGGCGGGCATATCGTCGCCGGCGGGCTCGGCGAACTCGGTGCCGTACACCGCACCGCTCGAGAACGCCACGTAGCGCGTCGCGGGCCTTCGCTCGAGGTACGCCAGGACGAGGGACTCGAAGAAGTCCGTGACCTCGTAGATGGAGCTCCCGGCGACGGCGACGACTCTAGGAAGGACCGCACGGCATCGGGACGCCGCGCGTACAGCAGCAACTCGACGGATGCGTCGGCGCCCATCTCCACGATCAGGTTGTGCGCAACGTGACCCGTGGCCCCTAGGACCGCGATCCTGCCCACCGCCTCGCTCATGCCCGGGCGGTCCCCGCCGCGCGGTGCCATTCGAGCGTGCGGACGATGGCGTCGCCCAGCGGGACGGTCACCCGCAGTCCGAGTGTATCGCGGCAGCGGTCGACGTCGGGCACGAAGCGCGAGGGGCGCGGGTTGGCCCCGCCGCGGCACGCCACCGCAGGCGGTTCGTCGAAGGCGCCGGCGATCCGATCCGCGAGGTCTTTGAGCGTGACGGCCTCGGGGCTGCCGACGTTGTAGGCGACCCCCGGCACGCCGTCCGCGAGGATCCGCAGCAGCCAGAACGCCATGTCACTCGGATACATGTAGCTTCGCACGGTATCAGCGCACCCCATGATGCGGATCGGGCCGCCGAGCAGAGCGTCGCGTAGGAAGTTGTTGACCGCCCACGGCTTGTCCAGTCCTTGGTACGGGCCGATGAACGCGAACGGGCGAGCCGTGACGAGCGGCAGCTTGGTCTGGCCGCGCCACGCCGCGCACTCGACCTCCGCGTACCGCTTGGCCTCAGGGTAGACAGACGCGATGGAGTCGCACTCGGGACCGCCGACGTACTTCTCTGAGATACCGGGTAGGTCGAGCGGCTGCGGGCCGTAGACCAACCCGGAGCTCACGAACAGGAACTTCTGGAGGTCCGGCGAGTCAACGGAGGCGCGTAGGACAGCCGACGTGCCTGCGCTGATCACGCTCATGGTGCGCAGGGGGTCGCTTGCGTGCATGCGGTTGTCGGGCGTGCCGGCGGCGTGGATCACGTGGGTGACGCCGGTCGGAAGGGAATCGAGGTCGCGCACGTCTCGCTCGATCAGGTCGATGTCCTTGCGGCCCGCCAAGTGCGGCGCCCGCGAGTGGAAGTCGGCGGCGTGCGGGCCCAGCAGCGACAGGCGCATGCCGAGCGAGTGCTCGTCGTTGAGGTGGGCGACCATCTCGGTCAGCCACGTCCCCACGAACCCGGTGCCGCCTGTGATCAGGATGTGGCGGCCGGCGAGCGCCTGCAGCGCTCCGGGGTCGGCCGCCGCGGCGCAGTCCGCGCGAACCGATGCGGTGAGCTTGTCAGTCACTTCTTCGCCGCCTCCTCCGAGAGCTGTTGTGCCACTTCCAGGATGATGTCCTCTTGACCGGCCACGATGCCGCGGCGCCCCAGCTCGAAGAAGACGTCGCGCGGGTCGACGCCGTACTCCTTGGAGATGCGCTCCACTGGCTTGGAGAACGCGGAGAACACGCCGGCCATGCCGCTGACGATGCTCGTGGACGTGGCGGACGGCACGACCTCGACCAGCTCACGCTGCGCGACGTCGCCGGCGTCGAGGGCCCCGTACAGGTCGATGCCAGTGGAGTAGCCGTAGCGCTCCAGCACGGCGATCAGCGCTTCGAGCTGCGCGTTGCCCGCGCCCGCGCCGAACCCGCGGGAGGCGCCGTCCACGATGTAGGCGCCGGACTCGGCGGCCGTCAGGCTGTTGGCCACCGCCATGCCCATGTTGTTGTGCGCGTGGAACCCCACCGGGATGTTCAGCTCCTCGGCGAGCAGGGAGATCTTATCCCGCACGTCCTTGGGCAGGTAGGCGCCCGCGGAGTCCATGAGCACCACGCCCTCGGCGCCGTACTGCTCCATCTTGCGCGCCTCTTCGAGCAGGACCTCCTTGGAGGCCATGTGGCTCATCATGAGCACGCCGTAGACCTCCTTGCCCTGTTCACGGGCGAAGGTTATGTGGCGCTCGGTGATGTCGGCCTCGGTGCAGTGCGACGCCACCCGGATCACATCGACCCCGGCCTCGATGGCGGGGCGCAGGTCCTTGTTGATGGTGGCGAAGCCCGGGATGACGTGGATGCTCATCCGCGACTTCTTCAGCTTGCCGCGCACCACGCGGAGCATGTCGGCGTCGGACAGGAGACTCTCGCCCACCTGCATCGATGACGCCCCGATGCCGTTGCCGTGGCCCACCTCTACGATGGGCATGCCGGCCGCCTCCGCCGCCTCGGCGTACACCGACAGCTGGTGCTCGGTCAGCTGGTGGGCCACGGCGTGGTTGCCGTCCCGCAGCGTGATGTCAGTGACGAGGAGCTCCTTCACCGCGCACCCTCTCCCTGGACCGACCCGGTCATCCTCGCGTGGCCCTCGGCCACCGCGACGGCCGCGCAGTTGATGATGTCGAGGTTGCCGGCGTAGCTGGGCAGGTAGTCGCCGCGGCCGCGCACCCGCACCATCACCGCGATCCGCCCGTTCTCGACCGTTGGAGGCACGATCAGCTCGTAGCCGGGCACGTAGACTCCGACCTTCTCCACCATCTCGTCGACCGCGGCCGTCAGCCGTTCCAGGTCCGGCTCGTCCACGCGGGCGTAGACGGTCGCCTGCATATCCACGGGAGGCTGCGCCGGGTTCAGGTTCAGAATCGCCTTGGACCGGCGGCAGCCCGAGAACGCGATGATGCCGCGCTCGGTCGTCTCGATGTACTCGTCGAGGTTGACCCTGGTGGCCGGTCCCGCTGACCGCGACGCGATCTGCGACACGACCTCGATGTACTCGGCTTCGCCATGGACGGCCCCGATGACGTGCGCGATGGGGATGGTGGCCTGGCCGCCGCACGTGACCATGTTGACGTTGGGGTACTCGAGGCACTCCTGGAGGTTGACCGCCGGGATGCACATCCGCCCGAGGTTGGAGGGCGTCATGTCGATGACCGTCTTGCCGAGCCGCTCGAGCACCTCGGCGTGGCGGATGTGACTCAGTGCGGAGGTGGCGTCGAACACCAGGTCGCACACGTCGGGGTCGTTCTCGATGGCCTCGACGCTGCCGTCGGAGACCGGGACGCCCATCGCGGCCGCGCGGGCGATCCCGCGCGACGCCAGGTTCCTGCCTATGAACAGGGTGCATTCGAGCAGGTCGGAGCGCAGGACCTTGGACAGCAGGTCCGACCCGATGTTGCCGCTGCCCAGGATCGCGACCTTGAGCTTGCCTTCGCGCGGCGCCACCGCGGGCGCATCCTTTCGGTCAGCCATGCTGGGCGTCGCCGAGCGGCCGGCGCGCGGCGGCGTACTCGTCGCGCTCCAGGAACGGGAACATGTCGTCGTACGGCATCGACATCATCGACCCGTCCTCGAGCTGGCGGGACGCCACGCGCGGAACGAGCAGTTGCCACGACGGGGTGATGACCTCGCAGATGACGGGACCGTCGTGAGCCATGAGTTCGTCGGTCTTAGCCTCGAACTCATCGAGCGAGGAGATTCGGATGTGGTGCATCCCGTATGTGTCGGCGATCTTCTCCAGGTCGGGGAAGCTCACACCGGTGTCCGGACCCTCCCCGATCAGCCGACCCTCCTCGAAGTTGCGCTGAGTGTGACGGATCAGCAGGTAGCCGTTGTTGTTGAAGACGATGAGCTTCGCGCGGAGCTTGTTGTGGCGGATCGTCTGGAGCTCCTGGAGGTTCATCTGCAGCGACCCGTCGCCCGTCACGCAGTATGTGTCGAGCCCCTCGCGCACCGACGCCGGTCCGATGACGGCGGGCATGAAGCCCATCGTGGACAGGCCCCCCGTGATGATGTGGCGCTGACCGGTCTTCACCTTGAACGCCTGGGCGTGCACGTGGAAGCACGAGCCGGTGTCCACGACGAACACGGCGTCGGCGTCTGCCTTCTCGGAGAAGAGACGTGTGAAGTGGTACGAGTTGATGCCCTCGGCCTCACCCGCGTACTCGGGCACGTCGACTGGGTAGCTCTCGCGCCACTCGTGGATGCGGTCGATCCACTCCGGCGAGTCCAGGCGCCACCCCCCGAGCTTCTCTCTTAGCAGTCCGAGGAAGGCCTTCGCATCGGCCTTGACGGGGACGTCAGGGACCACGGACGGCTTGTCGAGTTCCATGTCGTCGACGTCGATCATGACTTTCGTGGCCTGCGGAGCGAAGTCGGCGAAGTCGTGCCCCACGAGCCCGAGCCCGAGCCGGCAGCCGATCACCATGAGCAAGTCACAGTTCATGACGGCGAAGTTCGCGGGCCGGTCGCCGTAGGTGCCCGGACGGCCGATGAACAGCGGGTCGTCGTCACCCACCAGGTCCATCCCGAGGCGCGAGGTCATCACCGGCACACCGCTGTCGTGCACGAAGTCCAGCAGGTCTCCGGCCGCGCCCGAGCTGCGCACGCCCGCGCCCGCCAGAATGCAGGGGCGCTCGGCGGCCCGAAGCGCCGCCAGGACCTCGTCGGCCTTGCCCGCGAACGTCGACGGGTCGCACGCCGGGTCGGCCGGGGGCGTGAAGCCCTCCTGGTCGTCAGGGTCGAACCACGTGCCCTGGACGTCGATGGGGCACTCGAGCCACACGGGGCCGGGACGTCCGGCTGTTGCTTCGTGGATGGCGCGCTCGACGTGGTATCGCACGCGACTGACGTCGTCGAGCATCACCGCGTACTTGGTGACGCGCTCGAACAGCGGCAACGTGTTGAAGCCTTGCAGCGCGAACTGGCGCGGCGTGGTAACGGTCGCCTGCGACACCTTGGACTGACCGGCGACGATCACGCACGGCGCCGAGTCCACATACGCGCCGACCACGCCCGTGAGCGTGTTGAGCGCGCCGGGGCCCGCAGTCACGTACGCCACGCCGATCTTGCCCGTGTAGCGGCCCACGGCGTCCGCGGCCATGACCGCCGCCTGCTCGTGGTGGTGCGAGGTCGCCTTCTGCAAGGGGTGCTGGAACACCGCGTCGGTCAGGTGCATGATCATGCCGCCCGTGACCATGAACACGCGCTCGCCACCGGCGCGGTACAGCGCGTCGGTCAGGTAGTCCGCGACCCGCATCTTCATCGGCCCAGGCTCCTCAAGATCGTGGCGGCCATGTACTCGAGCATCTCGACGGTCATGCCGGGATACACGCCGATCCAGAACGCGTCGTTCATGATGACGTCGGTGTTGGCGAGCCCGCCGGCCACGCGGAAGCCCTCGTCGCGATCCCGCATGCCGTCGAAGCAGGGCTGGCGCAGCATGTTGCCGGCGAAGAGCATCCGCGTCTGGACCTTCGCGCCCTCAAGCGCGCGGACGAGCTCGTCGCGGGTGACGCCCGCGCCCTCGCGGACCGTCATCAGGTAGCCGAACCAGGACGGCTCAGAGCCGTCGGTGGGTTGGGGCAGCACGAGCGCGTCCGCTGCGGGCGCCAGCAACTCGGTCAGCGTGTCGAAGTTGCGGCGGCGCGCCTCGATGAAGCCCGGGAGCTTCTTCAGTTGCTCCACGCCCACCGCGGCCTGCATGTCGGAGACTTTGAGGTTGTAGCCGAACTCCGAGTACACGTACTTGTGGTCGTAGCCGAACGGCAGCGTCCCGAACTGCCGCTCGAATCGCTTGCCGCACTTGTTGTCGACACCGGAGGGGCACGAGCAGTCGCGGCCCCAGTCGCGCATCGCGAGCAGGATGGCGGCGAGCTCGTCGTCACTCGTGTAGACGGCGCCGCCCTCGCCCATCGTCATGTGGTGCGGCGGATAGAAACTCGAGGTGCCGATGTGGCCGAAGGAGCCCGTGTAGCGTCCGCGCCACTTGGAGCCCAGCGCGTCGCAGTTGTCCTCGATGAGCCAAAGGCCGTGGTGCTCGCAGAACGCCTTGACCGCGTCGACGTCGAACGTGTTCCCGAGCGTGTGCGCCAGCATGACCGCCTTGGTGCGCGGGCTCAGTGCCGCCTCCAGCAGCGTGCTGTCTACGTTGCCGGTCTCCAGTACCACGTCCACGAATACGGGTATCGCGCCGAACTGCACGATCGGCGCCACGGTCGTTGGAAAGCCGGCGGCCGCGGTGATGACCTCGTCGCCACGCATGATCCGGCGCTCGCCGAGGCGCTCCGAGGTGAGGGCGGCGAAGGCGAGCAGGTTCGCGGACGAACCGGAGTTCACCAGGTAGCAGTGATCCACTCCGATGAACGCCGCGAACTCCTCTTCGAACTGCTTCGAGAACCGGCCGTACGTCAGCCAGAAGTCGAGGGACGAGTCCACCAGAGACACGACCTCGCGCTCGTCGAAGACGCGGCCGGCGTACGGAACGCGGCTGCGCCCCGCCTCGAAGGGCGCGAGGTCGCCGAACGCGGCAGCGTGGTATTCGCGGACCTTGTCGAGGATCTCTGCGCGAAGGCGCGCGGCTTCGTTCTGGCTCAAGAAAAGCCTCCAAGTAAGGACGGCTGGCGCCGATGAGCGGACTGGAAGACAGGTCGCCGGAGCGTCCGACGGCGAGTCGAGCGGGCCAGGTAATAATACCTTCCCTCCCGATGTTCCGCGAACACCGACGGCCGCGATCAGGCCGAAGCGTCCCCGGTCCAGACGGCTCCGGCCCTACGGCCCTCCGCCACGTAGGCGCCGATGTCCGCACGGGTCAGTCCGCCCACGTCCTCGCCGCCGTGGCGTCCGCCGTACCAGGCCGCGGTCACGTGCAGCGTACGCTCCACCCCATACAGCGGCACCCACCCGAGCTCGGAGGTGGCCTTGGCGATGTCCAGCGCGAGGAGTGTGGCCTCGTGCACCTGTGGAGCGGAGACCTCCGGCATCGTCCACGAGCCGGATCCCCACGCGTCGACGAGCGCGTCGACGACCTCGCGCACGCGGACGGTGCCGCGCGCTGCGGGTCCGAAGTTCCAGGGGCCGTCGAAGGCGTGGCCGCCGGCGAGCATGCGGCTCCCCACCAGCAGGTAGCCCGATAGTGGCTCGAGCACATGCTGCCACGGCCGCACGGCATCCGGGTTCCGCACGACGATGGGCCGTCCCGCAGCGAGCGCGCGGACGCAGTCCGGAACGATCCGGTCGAGCGCCCAGTCCCCGCCACCGACCACGTTGCCCGCGCGGACGCTCACAAGCGCGACGTGCGACTCAGTCCCGAAGAACGAGCGGCGATACGCGGAGGTGACGAGTTCGGCGCAGCCCTTCGAGGAGCTGTAGGGGTCCCACCCGCCCATCGGGTCGGACTCCTTGTACGCCTGGCCGGTCTCCAGATTCTCGTAACACTTGTCCGATGTGACGTTGACCACCGCGCGGACGCCGGCGCAGCCTCGCACCGCCTCGAGCACGTTGACGGTGCCCATCACGTTCGTGGCGTAGGTCTCGACCGGCTGGTCGTACGACAGGCGGACCAGCGGCTGCGCTGCCATATGGAAGACGACCTCCGGTCGGGCATCCGCGAAGACCGCGCGAACGGCGTCGAGATCGCGGACGTCGCCGATGCGGTGCAGCGACAGGCGTCCGGAGAGTCCCAGCTCGTCAAACAGGCTCGGGTCGGTCGGCGGCTCCAGCGCGAACCCGGAGACCTCCGCGCCCAGCCCCAGCAGCCACTCGCACAGCCATGAGCCCTTGAACCCTGTGTGGCCGGTCACGAGCACCCGCCGTCCGGCGTACATGCCGTCGAACAGGTCGCTCGGACCTTCGGGCGAAGGCGCTACCACGTCTTCCATGGAGCCTGCCCGCTCTTCCACAGTCCGTCGAGGTGCTGCTTGTCGCGAAGGGTGTCCATCGGCTGCCAGAAGCCGCGATGCTTGTAGGCGCGAAGCTCGCCCGCCGTGGCGAGCGCCTCGATCGGCTCCCGCTCCCACATCGTGGCGTCGTCGTCGATGAGGTCGATGACCGAGGGCTCGAGCACGAAGAACCCGCCGCTCACCCAGCCGCCGTCGCCGTCGGGCTTCTCCTGGAAGCACATGACGCCGTCGGCAGCGTCGATCTCCATTGCGCCGAAGCGACCAGCGGGCTGCACGGCGGTGACGGTCGCACGCTTGCCATGGGCACGGTGGAACGCCAGCAGAGCGGTCAGGTCGACGTCGGCCACGCCGTCGCCGTAGGTAAGCATGAAGGTCTCATCACCGATGTAGTCGCGAACGCGTCTGACGCGTCCACCGGTCATGGTGTCGGCCCCGGTATCCACCAGCGTGACGTGCCACGGTTCGTTGGCGTTCTGGTGGACCCGCATCCCCTGCTCGCGCATGTCGAACGTCACATCACAGTTGTGGAGGAAGTAGTTGGAGAAGTACTCCTTGATCATGTAGCCCTTGTAGCCCAGGCAGACCACGAAGTCGTTGAACCCGTGGGCGCTGTAGGTCTTCATGATGTGCCACAGGACCGGATGATCACCGATCTCGGCCATCGGCTTGGGCCGGACCGACGTCTCCTCAGCGAGACGGGTGCCCAGGCCACCAGCGAGTATCACGACTTTCATCTGCGGGTCACCGGTCTTCTCGTCGGGAGCGATTGGGCCACAGGCGCTGGCGCAAGGACGATTATACCAGCCACCGCCCAGCGCATCCCTGCCTCGAGCCGCGCGGCTGACCCACCTGGCGAGCCGCCCGGTCATCCGCAGCGCCAGCGATGCCGGCGTGTGTTCGTGCCGCTTCTGTAGGCACCGCCCTGCGGGGTACCATGACGCCATGCCGGAACTCGCCCGCTTCTACCTCTCCCACTCACTCGTGAGCGCCCTCGCCAGCCTTCTCGTGGCGGCGTTCTTCGTCGTCCCCGGGCTGGTCCCCGCGCTCGCCCTCGCGCGGCGGCTGCGACTGCGCGCGGACGAGACGCTCCTGGCCGCCGTGGCGGTGACGACCGCGACCGCCGGGGTCTCCTCGCTTGTGTGTTACTACCTGCGGCTACCCCTGTGGGCCGCCGCGGCGATCACATTGGCGGCGGCGGTGGGACTCGGATGGCGTTTCCGCGACGGGATCTCGGCGCGCCCGCGCGTCACTCCCGCCGTCGGCTTGTGGCTCGCGTTCGGCGCGTGGGCGATCTCGCTCGCCGAGGGCACGTGGTTCGGCTTCGCCTCCGATGCGTTCTATCACGTGGCGGCGGTGCGCACGCTCGTGGACCGCGGCCTGCCGGTCGTCACAGACCCGCTCTACGGGACTTCCACCCGCGTGCTCGACATCGCGACAGGAGCATGGCACTCCATGCTCGCGATGATCGGGCTGGTGACCCGCGTGCCGGCCGACGTGCTTTGGGGCGGTCTCTCGCCATTCGTGACGGCCATGTTCGTGCTCGGGTTCTTCGCCCTGGCGCGCAGGATCTCGGCGCGGACGTGGCCCGCCGCGGTGGCCACGGGCGTGTGGGCGGTCGCGGGCCTCCTGCTCGACTTCCGACTGGTCGTGATGCCCCAGACCGGCGGCCTCATCTTCGTGTTCGTGATGATGCTCGGCCTGCACTCGCTCGCGAGCGACCCGGAGCCGGCGGCCATGTGGCTCGCCGTCGCGGGAGGCGTCGCAGCCGTTCTGACGCACCTGGGAGTCGGCGAGCTCGCCGTCATCACCATCGGCGTCGCGTGCGGGGTCACCCTGTTGACGGCCCGCACGGAGCTCGGGGGCGCGGACCGCCGCTGGCTTCGGGCCTCGTCCCCGATGCTGCGGACCGCGGCGACCACCGGAGTCATCGTGGCGGTGCCGCTCGCTCAGCGCCTGTGGGGAGTCGCTCACAGCTGGGTGGTCTCACTGCAGCCCAGCTACCTGCACGACTATGCGGTCGTGGTGCCGCTGCTCGGAGTGATGCCGCAGCTGGCCTGGGCGCCCGGTCGCGCGGCGCACTGGTTCGGGTGGCCCCTCATCGCGATCGCGGTGGTGTTCAACCTGGCCGTCGACGTGTTGCTGGCTGGCATGGTCCTGGATGCGTGGCGCTCGCGCGACCTGCGCCGGCTGTTGGCGACGGCTTTCGCCGGCTTGGCGTTCCTGCTCCTGCGCCTGCCGCTCTTCTCCTGGCTGCTGAGCCTCGTCGCGGCGTACATGATCGTGCGGCTGCTGCTGCTCGTGACGTTCTGCCCGTACCTGATCATCGGTTGGGCTCTCGCGCAGCGCCGCGAGAGCGAGCGCGCGGGGCACACGGATCGCTCGGATCGGTGGCGCGCATGGCTGCGACCCATCGCGATCGGTGTCTGCGCCTTCGCTTTGGTGACAGCGATCCCCGGCGTCGCCGCCACCGTCATCGACAGGTCATCCACCCTGCGGCGCGGGGCGGGAGCGGGCGTCGGGACCATGTGGGAGCGCGACGTGCGCTACCTGTGGGGCGCGGAACCCCTCGCGCGGGTGCGAGCCGAGGTGGGTGCGCGCTATCCCCTCGTGGCGTCCGACCTGATCACCGGCTACGAACTCGCGGCTCTCGAGCCGATTGCTGTCGTCGCGGTCCCCGGCCAGCACTCTCCGTTCTTCGTGGAGGACGCGGCGCACGACGGCGAGGCGCGGCGTCTCGCGATGACGCGGTTCATGCGACCGGGAGCCAGCGAGGGGCTCCGCCGTATCGTGATCGAACGGTATCGCCCGGAGTACGTAGCCGTGAGCTCGGAGACTCCACACTACTTCGCGGTGCTGCTGAGCCTGCGCAGCCAGCCGGGGCTGTTCGAGCCGGCGGTGATGAGTCCGCGACTCGCCTTGTTCCGCGTGCGCCGCTGAGCGGCGAGCGGAAGCAGAGCCCGGGCCCCCTACGCCTACGGGCCGCTGACGGGCTCCCCGTCCGTTCCTTCTTCGCCTGTGAGCGCCTCGACGATCCCGCCAGTCTCCACAGCCTCACCGGTCTGCCCGCGGAACGTGAAGTACTTGTGCCCGAGGTAGCTGAAGATCGTGGAGAAGGCGATGGCGAAGATCTGCGCGACCCGCGGCGAGAGGTGCAAGTGCTCGACTGTCAGCCAGATGATCGCTGAGCTGATGAGCTGCGCCGGCAGGTAGACGAAGTACGCCTTCCCGATCTCGGGGAGCGCGTTGCCCGGTGTTCGGAACGCGAAGTACTTCATCGCGAGTGTGGCCAATGGCACGCACAGCACCCAGTTGAGCCAGAAGATGACGTTGTAGTCGTTGCGACCGGCGAACGCGAGCACGCCATTGGCGCTCCCCGACAGCGCGTGGACGCCCGGCAGAAGCAGCCACAGCAGTAGGTTGTACAGCGCGATGCCGACGATGGTGTTCCAAACACCGGCGACCAGGTAGCGCAGCTTGTCCTGGTGGCGGTCGTAATACGGGCGAAGAGGGGCGGGCAGGAGCCGGCCGAGGGCATCGAAGAGGGTGATGGGCAGGCGTGCCACGTCCACCCGGGTCAGCCCTGCCGTTTCGGGTGGAACATCCGCCCGAGCGATGCGCGAAGCTGCGGACCGAGCTCGGGGTCCGCCAGCGCGAGGGCCACGTTGGCCTCGATCCATGACAGCACGGTGCCCGTATCGAACCCGGGCTCCTCGTCGACCACCGCGTGGATGGGCTCGCGGGCGAGCGCTTCGCGCAGCGCGTCCGTGAGCTGGATCTCCCCGCCGGCCCCCGGCCGTACGCCCGGCAGCACCTCCATGACGAGCGGAGTGAGCAGGTATCGTCCGAAGATGGCGAGGTTCGAGGGCGCCTCGTCGGGTGAGGGCTTCTCGACCAGGTCGGTCACGCGCCACACGCCGGGCTCGATCTCCTCGCCCGCGATGACGCCGTAGCGGGCCGTGTCCTCGCGGGAGACGGGCGTGACCGCGACCACCGACCCGCCGAAGCGGTCGTGGATCTCCTTGAGGCGGGGCAGTATTCCGTGGCCGGGCACGATCACATCGCCCAGCAGCACGAAGAAGGACTCGCCGCGCACATGCGTCGCGCCGGCCATGACCGCGTGGCCGAGGCCCTTGGGCTGGCGCTGCCGCACGTAGTAGACCTGGCACATCTCGGCGATGGCGCGCACCTCCGCGAGCATCTCGCACTTGCCCGCCCGCTCCAGTTGCTCCTCGAGCTCCACGGAGCGGTCGAAGTGGTCCTCGATCGCGCGCTTGCCTCGGCCGGTGATGATGAGCACGTCTTCGCAACCCGCGGCGACCGCTTCCTCGACGGCGTACTGGATCACCGGTTTATCGACTACCGGGAGCATCTCTTTGGGCTGCGCCTTGGTGGCCGGCAGGAACCGGGTCCCGAGTCCCGCTGCGGGGATGATCGCCTTCACGTGGTGCCCCCTTGTCGTCTACAGGCTCTTGAGAGCGATCTCCGCGGCAGCGATCGCCGCGTCGATGTCCTCGTCGGAGTGCGCGAGGCCCACGAACGTGGCCTCGAACTGGCTGGGCGCGAGCATGAAGCCCTGCTCGAGCATCGAGCGGAAGTAGCCGGCGTAGGCCTTGGTGTCCGCGGTCGAGGCGGTCTTCCAGTCCATGACATCCGCGTCGGTGAAGAACATGCACATCATGGAGCCGACGCGCGTGCAGCACACGGGCACGCCCGCGGACTCGGCGGCCTTGCACAGGCCGGAGGCCAGCCGCGCTCCCTTGCGCTCGAGCTCGGCGTAGACGCCCGGCTTCCTCAGCTCGCCGATGAGTGCGAGTCCCGCGACCATCGCCACCGGGTTGCCCGACAGGGTCCCCGCCTGGTAGACGGGACCGCACGGCGCCAGCTGCTGCATGATCTCGGCTTTGCCGCCGAACGCCCCCACGGGGAAGCCGCCGCCGATGATCTTGCCGAGCGTGGTGAGGTCGGGCATCACGTCGTAGCGCTCCTGCGCGCCGCCGAGCGCCACCCGGAAGCCGGTGATGACCTCGTCGAAGATGAGCACGACGCCGTGGGCGTCGCACAGGGCGCGAAGGCCCTCGAGGAAGCCGCCGCGCGGCGGCACTACGCCCATGTTGCCGGCCACTGGCTCCACGATGATGGCCGCGACCTCGTGGCCCTGCTTCTCCAGCGCGGCCGCCACGGCGTTCAGGTCGTTGTAGGGCAGCACGATGGTGTCGGCAGCCGCGCCGGCCGTGACGCCGGGTGTCGACGGGATGCCCAGGGTGATCAGGCCGGAGCCGGCAGCCACGAGCAGCGCGTCGGAGTGGCCGTGGTAGTTGCCGTCGAACTTGATGAACTTGTCGCGTCCGGTGTAGCCGCGCGCGAGCCGGATCGCGGACATGGTCGCCTCGGTGCCCGAGGAGACCATGCGGACCTGTTCGATCGACGGCACGGCGTCGACGACGGCCTTCGCCATCTCGACCTCGATGTATGTTGGCGCACCGTAGCTCGTGCCCTTGGCGAGCTGTTCGCGCACCGCGTCCAGGACCACGTCGGGCGCGTGGCCCAGGATCATCGGGCCCCAGGAGGCGACGAAGTCCACGTACTCGCGGCCGTCGACGTCCCAGATGCGGTCGCCTTTGGCGTGGTCGATGAACAGCGGGTCGATGCCGACGCTCTTGAAGGCGCGGACCGGGGAGTTGACGCCGCCGGGGATGAGCTCGCAGGCGGATGCGAAGTAGTCTGCGGATCGGGTGGCCATGTGCAGGCTCCTGTCAGGCGGATGCGGACGTGCGGCCGCGCGAATGCGGCCTACGGCATTCTAGCGCACCGGGTCTCAAGTGCCCGCCGCCGCGGAGCCCTACTCCCCGTCCGCGAAGTACCGCATCGAGATCTTCTTGAACTCCCGCGTGGAGTACAGGAGCCGCGGCGCGCGCAGGCCGGTGGCGGCTCGGATGCGCTCGGCGACCTCGACGCACTCCTGGCGGGTGCGGCCATGGATCATCGTGTACAGGTTGTTGGGCCACGTGGGAGTCGTGGGACGCTCGTAGCAGTGCGAGACCTCGCGGAACGACGCCATGATCGCCCCGACCTCCTCCACGCGGTCCTCGGGCACGACCCACGCACCCATCGCGTTGGCCGAGAAGCCGGTCTTGTGATGCTTGATGGCTGCGCCGAAGCGACGGATCACGCGAGAGTCCACCCAGGAGCGCGTACGCTCGATGACCCACGCCTCGTCGGCGTCCACGCCGCCTTCGCGCAGGTTGGCCGCGACGGCCTCGAACGGGCGCTCCACCGGCTCGAGGTCGTCTTGCAGCAGGCGAATCAGCGCCCGTTCGTCCCTTGTCAGCACGACCGCCTCGGTCTCGGCGGGCCTGGTCGACGGCGGCGCCTCGGTACGGTCGGCCTTCTCGCCTGTGAGGTCGAAGTCGACCTTGATCTTGAACAGGCGGATCGCCGGCAGGTCCAGGATGTCGTCGATACCGGTGGTCCCAGCGATCTCGCGAAGGATCTCGCTTATGCGCTCGGCGCTCGGCGCGATGAGCGTGAACCAGACGTTGTAGCGGTCCTCGCGCTGGTAGTTGTGCGTCACGTTCGGATACGCCGAGATGACCGCGGCAACCTCCTCGACACGCTCCGGCGGCACCGCGATGGCGCACAGCGTGGAGCGGTAGCCCAGCCGGGCGGAGTCGAAGATGGCGCCGATGCGCCGGATCACGCCGGACGTGCGCATCCCCGCGACCGAGGCGAGCGCCTCAGCCTCGGTGCAGCCGAAGTCGTCGGCGAGCTGCGCATATGGACGCGACGTGATGGGGAAGCCGCCTTGGATGGCGGAGAGTATGCGGCGGTCGAGGTCGTTGAGGCTCGTGTCGGTCATTCGGGCACCGCTTCCTTATCGTGCGTCATCGAGTCGTGGTCCAACGTGTTCAACACATCGTCCATCTGTGTGCCAAGGGCTGGGATATCACGTTCCACCGTCTCCCAGACCTGCGCCATGTCGATATCGAAGTATCCATGTGTGAGACGGTTGCGCATGTCAGCCAGCAATCGCCACTCGACTTCCGGGAAGCGCTCGCGAACCTCGGCTGTGATCCCGGCCGCCGCCTCACCGATCGTCTCGAGCTGATGGACCATCCACACCTGCACCAGCTCATCGGCCTCGAACCGCGAGCGCCCTTGCGACGCATACAGCTCGATTCGAGCGATCGCATCCACGATGTCGCGCACACGCTGCAGCTGGCGGCGCGTCGCCTTCACAGTGGCCTGGCGTCACGCAGGACGGCATCGCGGATCCCCGGCTTGAGCGCGGATGCCACCACGACGTCCACCTTTCGCGCGAGCATCTCCTCCAGACGGGTCGCCAACCTGCTGAGGTCGAACAGGCTCGCGCCGGGCAGGGCGTCGACCAGCAGGTCCACATCGCTATCGTCGCGTGCGCTACCGCGAGCCACTGAGCCGAACACGCGCACGTTGCCCACGCGACTGTGCGCGGCGATGCACACGATCTCCTCGCGATGCAGGACGAGTTGCGCGCAGACGCCCTCGCTGACGGCTCTCGACGTCTCCGGGCCGACCACGGCTGGCCGCCCGTATCGAGACGCGTCCTCGGACGCCACGAGCGCGTCGCGCATGAGCGCCTCGACCGCCTCCTGTGGCACCCGCGTCACGCGCTCGGACAGGCGCACGGACGACAGCCGCCCGGTCTCTATCCACGAGTAGACCGTTCGTGGTGAGACGCGCAAACGGACCGCAACCTCTTTGGGAGTCAACAACAACATCTCGAACCTCCGCGAGCATCGTAGCACGCGACGCTGCGCTTGTTGCGCTTATCGGTCGCTCTAGCGCATGTCCCCGGAACGCCGATGGACTACTCGCAGACCGCTCCCGGCGTCGGCTCGTACACGCAGTACGGCTCGGCGGCCAGGTAGTCGCCGGTCACCGACAGCGCGCGGGCGCGGCAGCCGCCGCAGACCGCCTTGTACTCGCACCGTCCGCACTTGCCCTTGAGCAGCGAGTAGTCGCGAAGGTCGTTGAACACCTTGGACTCGGTCCAGATGTCGGAGAACTTCTGCGTCTTCACGTTGCCGAGCTGCATGTCGAAGTAGCCGCAGGGCTGCAGGTCCCCGGTGTGGCTGATGAACACGAAGGTGATACCGCCGAGGCAGCCACGGGTCATCGCGTCCAGTCCGTACTCCTCGCGGGTGACCTTCTTGCCCTCGGCCTTGGCGAGCTGCCGGATGATCCGGTAGTAGTGCGGCGCGTCGGTGGGCTTGAAGTGCAGCGACGACGTCTTCTGGCGCTCGTAGGCCCACGCCAGCACGCGTTCGTACTCCTCGGGCGGCAGCTCCTTGTCCAGCAGGTCGGAACCGCGGCCGGTCGGCACCAGCATGAAGATGTGGAACGCGTCGATGCCGAGCGACTCGGCGAGGTCGTGGACGGCTTCGACCTTGTCGGCGTTGAGCGTGGTCACGGTCATGTTGATCTGGACGCCGATGCCGTGGCGCTTGGCGATCTTGATGCCCTCGATGGTCTTGTCGAAGCAGCCCACCTGCCCGCGGAACGCGTCGTGCTCCTGGGCGGTCGGGAAGTCGACGGACACCGAGATGCGCGGGATCTTGTGCGACGCCATCTTCGCGGCGATCTCGTCGGTGATGAGGGTCGCGTTCGTGCCGATGACCGGCATGGCGCCCTTCTCCTGTGCGTAATCGATGATCTCCCAGATGTCGGGGCGCATCAGCGGCTCGCCACCGGTGAGGATGATGATCGGGTTGGTGATGGTGACGATATCGTCGATCGTCGCCTTGATCTGGTCCAGGCTCAGCTCGCCGTGGTAGTGCCCGAATTCTGCGGCCGCGCGGCAGTGCACGCAGCTCAGGTTGCAAGAGCGGGTGATCTCCCAGGCGATGATGCGCGGGGCCTTGATGCCCGTGCGCGCCTCGTAGGCCAGCGCCGCTTCGCCACCGCCGGGACGGAAGCCCATCGAGCGCGCGCCGCCGTGGCGCTGCGTGGCGCCCGCGACCGCGCCGCCGGGATGGCCGGCGGGACGTTCGCCGGTCATGGCGACTCCCGCGGGATGCCCGACGGAGATGGCGACGGCAGCCTGGCCGCAGCCAGCCTCGGCGTCGGCCATCTCCTGCTCGTCGATCGTCCCGGGCTCGTCGGCGCCGGCGATCTCCTGTTCGAACTCGAGGTCGGGGCGTGCATCGGCGTTGCCTACGTTGTCAGCCATGGTCTTCCCGCTCTTTCTTCGCCTGTTGCTC
>JANYJF010000037.1 GCA_025361885.1 Coriobacteriia bacterium | reverse complement strand
CCCCGTGCGCGCGCTCGTCGCCTGCCCCCGTGGACTGCGCCTTCCCCACCGATTCGCGAGTGAGCATGCACCGCTCGATCGACTCGGAGAGCAGCTTGTAGGGCCTCGTCCCGATCAGCAGCTCGTTGCATATCAGCGATGCGCCGCGTATGTGCTCGGCGGCGCGTTCCTCGCTCACTTCACGATCCCGAGGTCCCTGCCGCAGTCGGGACAGTGGCCCTGGGGCGACACTCCGTCGCGGTCCACCAAGAAGCCGTTGCGCTCGATGAGGACCTTGCCGCACTGCGGGCAGGCGGTGTCCTCGCCGCCGGGCTCGTCGACGTTGCCGAGGAAGACGAACGACAGCCCTTCCTCGCGCCCGACCACTCGGGCCCAGCGCAAGGTGGGGAGCGGGGTCGCGGGAAGGTGGCTCATCTCCAGGTACGGGAAGAACCGCGTGATGTGCCACGGGGTGTCGGGCCCAAGCGCGTCACGGATCCAGCCGGCGATGCCACGGATGGTCGCCTCATCATCGTTGACGGTGGGCACCACGTTGGTGACGACCTCGACGTGCATGCCCCAGGTCGACTTCGCGCGTTCGGCCTGCTGGAGGACGGGTGCCACGTGCGGGACGTGGCACAGCTTGCGATAGGTCTCGTCCGAGAAGCCTTTCACGTCCACGCGCCACACGTCGATCGAGTCGCCCAGGTAGTCGAGACCCTCCGGCGTGACGTAGCCGTTCGTGACCATGACGGTGTACAGGCCGGCGGCCTTTGCGGCCTTCGCGGCGTCGCGGACATATTCCGCCCATATGACCGGCTCGTTGTACGTGAACGCGACTCCCTCGCAACCGTGTCGCCGGGCCATGACAGGGACGTCCTCTGGGGGCAGAAGGCTCAAGGGTCCGTCGTCAGGATTCGCACGCGAGATCTGCCAGTTCTGGCAGTGACCGCATCGCATGGAACACCCGACGGAGCCGATCGAGAACGCGAGGGTTCCGGGGCGATAGTGGAAGACGGGCTTCTTCTCGATGGGGTCGACTGCGGCCGAGGAGACGCGACCGTACGTCTCCGCGATCAGCTGTCCCTCGACGTTGCGGCGCACCCCGCAGACGCCGGTCCTTCCTTCGGCGATACGGCAGTCGTTAGGGCACAGCCGACAGTGGGCGCGTGAGGCCTCCGTCTCCCACAAATCCGCGATGTGAGCGCTCATATTCGCAGTGTCCATGCGATGAATCTACCCGCAGCGCGCGGACTCGGACCCTCTTGAGCGACCACAGGTGCCGGCCTGTGAGAGCGACCTGACACAGGCGCTTGGCTGTGGGCCCACAGGCGCCGACGTGTGTTATCTGCGACTAACAGGTGGCCGCCTGTGGTCACCAGAAAGGGTCCCGGTGTCCGCAAGGACGCTCGATGGAGCCCCGCGCCGGCCGCGTCGCCCCCGCCCCTATCCCGCCGCGAGCCTCACCTGGTTGCGGCCGGCCGCCTTCGCCTCATACAGAGCGCGGTCCGCGGCCTCGATCAGCCCGATCGGGTCGGAAGCGTGCACTCCGGCCGACGCCACTCCGATCGAAACCCGCACCGCGACGCTCTCCTCTTGACCGTCGCGCTGCACGAGCAGCGACAGCGCCTCGATGAGCGTGCGCAGCTTCTCGGCCGCCGCGAACGCCTCTGTCTTGCCCACCGAAGGCAGTATCAGCGCGAACTCGTCGCCACCGTAGCGCGATGCGATATCCGTCGTGCGGAGGCTCTGCCGCAGCAACTCCGACACCGCGGACAGCACGCGGTCTCCGGCTAGATGGCCGAGGCGGTCGTTGACCTCCTTGAAGGCGTCGATATCCATCATCATCAGCGACACCTTGTGGCCGTAGCGCGAGTGCCGGGCCATCTCGTCCTCCAGGCGCTCGGCGAACACACGACGGTTCCACAGCGCCGTGAGCGGGTCCAGTGTCGCCGACTCCTCCAGCGCCTTCGCGTGGCGGATCAGCAGTCTGCGCTGCAGCGGGAAGCACATGTCCCACGTCGAGTTTCCCTGGAAGATCGCGACGGCGTGCTCCACACACGTCTCGTACCCGCACGCACCACAGTCCGGCGTCATCTCGCGGCTCTCGAATTCGCCTTCGGCCAAGATGACGTCGATCTGCTCCTCGCTCGGCTCGGGCAGGTGCACCGGGTCCGCGGAATGAGCGCGCACCACCTCGACCGCGGGAAGATAGCGCAGCAACGCCCGGCTCGACACCGTGGACCGGCCCCGGCCCTCACGCTCGGCCGCGTCGATATTCCTCTTTGCGAAGACGGACAGTCCCGGGTTGACTGCGGGGCCGTCGATGCACCCTTCGCAGTTGAGCATATCGACAATCGCGGGCGCCGCCTCCCCCGCCTCGATCGCGGTCAGCAGGCGGTCGAGAGCGCGCAGCCCGCGCACGACCGCGACGTCCGCGGAGGTGAGGTTGCGGCTCTCCAGCGTGGCGCGCGGATAGCCATCGGTGAGCGAGAGCTCCTTGATGGGCGAAGGCCTTCGCACCCCGCAGACCTGCATACCGTTCGCGCCCGGGGGCGGGTTCGCGGCGGCCAGCATCCGCTTGAGCTCTATGAAGTCGATGACCGCGTCGACGGCGCCGCCCAGCTCGGGATCGGCGAACTCGTCCTTGCGCGCGTAGCACGGGCTCACGTACACGACCGCCACGTCGGCGGGATACAGCGCCTTGATGAGCCGCGCCTGCGCGACGTACGGAGGCACGATCGGGGCCAGTGCTTGCGTGAGCTTCGGGTGGAAGCGGCGCACCCACCCGCTGGTGACGGGGCAGGTCGAGCGAAGCACGGGCAGCCCGCCCTCGCGCGAGTGCAGGCGCTCGTATGCCATCGCGACGAGCTCCTCGCCCAGAAGCGTGCTCTCGATGGCATAGAAGCCGAGCGCCTCGACCGTATTCTCGATCTCGCTCGTGGGCATCGGGTGGAGCGCGGCGACGAACTCGGTCGCCAGGACACAGACCACGGGGCGCCCCGACGAGAGAAGCGCGCGGACCCTACCGGTGTCGTCGCGAACCGAGTGGCCGCAGTTGCCGCACTCGGAAACGCACAGCCCGCAGGCCACGCACTTCTCCTCGATGACCTCCGTGGCACCGTCCGCGATACGGATGGCATTCGCGGGACAGTAGCGCACGCAGCTCCAGCACTCGAGGCAGCGCCCACGGTCGGATGTGATCAGCGGTCCGAGATCCCCAGTCAGTGTGGCCACCCCCTCACGATGGTCGCCCAAGGCGGACGCACCGGCATGCGCCCGCGTTCTCTCTATATCGGCCTAGCCTTCCTCGCGCAAGAGGGACTCCACCTTCATGGTCCGAAGGGCGTGCAGCAAGGGCTGACCGAGACCGTAGACCACGGCGGCCTGCCCGATCGCCACCGCCACGAACCCGAACAGGTACATCGCGAGGAACCTGCCCTCCAAGTCGATGCCGAGCAGCGGGATCTTGTAGAACCCGAGCCCCTTGAGCATGACCGGCAGGTACGCCGGCACTATGAGCGCATTCGCGAAGACGGGCCCCAGCAACGCGACTCCCGTGCGCTTGCGGAACCTCCACGACCACGCGGCTCCGAGCATCGTCGCCAGTGAACCGAAGACCACATCCAGCATCCCGAGCGGGCCGACGGTGGCGAGCATGAACGCGTTGGCGACCATGGAGCCGATCCACAACCCGGGAATCGCCGCGGGCGTGAGCACCGCCAAGACCGTGACCGCCTCCGAGAGCCGGAACTGCACCGGGCCGTACCCGAGCGGGCTCTGCACGACGAGCAGCGTGAGAGCGGCGTAGACGGCGGCGATGACGCCTGCACGTGCGACAGAGCGAGCTTTCATGGGAGCGCGGCTCCTTCCCTGAAAGAGCGTGTGCGAGCCTCGCGAGTGTGGCGCCGGGGCGGTCCGGGCAAAGAACGTCGCTCATCCTAGCACAGGGTCAGCAGGACCGGCGGCGCGGTGGCGGGCTGGCGGGCGGCGGGCGGCGGGCTGGCGGGCTGGCGGGCGGCGGGCTGGCGGGCGGCGGGCTGGCGGGCGGCGGGCTGGCGG
>JANYJF010000060.1 GCA_025361885.1 Coriobacteriia bacterium | reverse complement strand
GTCGTCTCGCCCGCCTCGTGCGTCTCGAGGCTCTCGCCACAGCACATGATCGGCGTCATGCCGGCGCCGAACACAGCGTGCACCTTCTTGTTGACGGTCTCGTCGGTCTCGCCGAAGTACTGCCTGCGCTCGGAGTGCCCTATGATGGCGTAGCCGCAGCGCAGCTCCGTGAGCATCCGCGGCGAGATGGCGCCGGTGAACGCGCCTTCCTGCTCCCAGAAGCAGTCCTGCGAGCCAAGGCCCATCGGCAGCTTGTCGAGCTCCAGCACGACGGAGACCGACTTGAGTGCGGTGAACGGCGGGCAGAACACGACGTCGACCGCATTCCACGCGTCGGACACGAGCTCGGCGACGTCCTGCACCAGGATCGCGCCCTCGCCAGACGTCTTGTACATCTTCCAGTTGCCCGCGATCATCGGCTTGCGTTCGCTCGCCATGGCCTTTCTCACCCTCTCCTTCGTGGTCTTCTTCGAAGGGCCGCCTGTGAACGGGCGGCCCTCTTCGCTCGTATCCGCGTGAAGCCGCCTGTGTCAGGAGTCCTGGTCGAGCAGGGCCTCGACTCCCGGGAGCGGAGCGCCCTCCAGCAGCTTCATCGAGGCGCCGCCTCCGGTCGAGACGAACGTGACGCGTTCCTCGAGGTCGAACTTCTTGAGCGCCGCGACCGAGTCGCCGCCTCCGACCACGCTCACCGCGCGGCTGTTGCGGGCGACGGCGAGGGCGACCTCGCGAGTCCCGGCCTGATACGGCTTCATCTCGAAAACGCCCATCGGCCCGTTCCAGAAGATCGTCCTGGCGTCGGAGATGGCGGTCTTGAACAACTCGATGGTCGTGGGTCCGATGTCGAGGCCCATCCAATCGCCGGGAATCTCCTCGCGGCCGACGATGCGGCACTCCGCGTCCTCGGCGAACCGGTCCGCGACCACGAAGTCCACGGGTAGCAGGAGTCCGACTCCGCGCTCCGACGCCTTGTCGAGCATCTTCTTCGCGGGCTCGACCCATTCGGCCTCGACGATCGACGTGCCGATGTCCACGCCCTTTGCGGCAAGGAAGGTGAAGCACATGCCGCCGCCGACGATGAGGGTGTCGACGACGTCGAGCAGCCGGTCGATGACACCGAACTTATCGGAGACCTTGCTGCCGCCTAGGATCGCGGCGAACGGACGCGCCGGATCGGCGAGCATGGCGGACAGCGTCTCGACCTCGCGGGCCAGCAGCATGCCGGCGTACGCGGGGAGGTAGTGCGTGACACCCTCGGTGGAGGCGTGCGCCCGGTGCGCGGCTCCGAACGCGTCGTCCACGTAGATGTCCGCCAGCGCGGCGAGCTGACGGGCGAAGGCGGGGTCGTTCGCCTTCTCGCCCGGCTCGAAGCGCAGGTTCTCGAGCATCACGACCTCGCCATCGACCATACGCTCGACGGCGGTGGTCACGTCCGGACCGACCACGCTGCCGATGAAGTGCACGTTGCGGCCGAGCAGTTGCGCCAGCACCGCCCGCACGGGACGCAGCGAGAACGCCGGATCCGGCGCGCCCTTGGGACGGCCAAGATGGCTGACGAGGATCACGCGCGCGCCGTGGTCGATCAGGTACCGGATCGTAGGCAGCGCGGCGCGGATCCGCGTGTCGTCGGTGACGATGCCGTCCGCCAGCGGGACGTTGAAGTCCACGCGCACGAGCACGCGCTTGCCGCGGACCTCGACGTCCCGGACGGTCTTCTTCGCGAACATGTGTCGCCTAGCCGATCTTGCGGATCAGGTCGACGACGCGGTTGCTGTAGCCCCACTCGTTGTCGTACCACGAGATGCACTTGACGAAGCTGCCCTCGAGCCAGCCGCCGTCCATGACCATGGTCTGCAGCGAGTCGAAGACCGACGAGGCCGGGTTGCCCACGACGTCGACGGAGACGATCGGGTCTGTGCAGTACTCGAGGATGCCCTTGAGCGGACCTTCGGCGGCGGCCTTCATCGCGGCGTTGATCTCGTCCTTGGAGACCTTCTTGCCGAGCTCGCACACGAGGTCGACCACCGAGCCATCAGGCGTCGGGACGCGCATCGACATGCCGTCGACCCTGCCCTTGAGCTCCGGGAGAACCAGGCCGAGCGCCTTCGCTGCGCCGGTCGAGGTCGGGATGATCGACATCGCGGCGGCGCGGGCGCGGCGCAGGTCCTTGTGAGGCAGGTCGAGGATGTTCTGGTCGTTCGTGTAACTGTGGATTGTGTTCATGAAGCCGTGCTTGATGCCGAACTCGTTGTGGAGCACCTTCGCGAACGGCGCGAGGCAGTTCGTGGTGCACGAGGCGTTCGAGATGATGTGATGCTTGTCCGGGTCATACAGGTCGTCGTTGACGCCCATGACGATGGTGATGTCCTCGTTGGAGGCCGGCGACGAGATGATGACCTTGCGGGCGCCCGCGGTGCGGTGCGCGGCGGCCTTGGTGGCGTCGGTGAAGAAGCCGGTGGACTCGACCACGACGTCGACACCGAGGTCGCCCCATGGAAGGGCCGCGGGATCGCGCTGGGAGAGCACCTTGACCAGCTTGCCGTCGACGAGGAAGCCCTGGTCGGTGGGCTCGACGGTGCCGTCGAAACGCTTGTGGACCGAGTCGTACTTCAGCAGATGCGCGAGGGTGGCGGGATCCGTCAGGTCGTTGACGGCCACGATCTCGATGTTCGGGTCCTTGACCGCGGCGCGGAACACCAGCCGCCCGATGCGGCCGAAACCGTTGATACCGACTTTGATGCTCACGTCTGATACCCCTCTCTCGTGAAGCGCGCCCGCTGTCGTGCGGGCGCCTTGCAGCTTGTCCCAGCGAAGCCTGGAGGTGTGGCGGAGGATCGCGCGCGAGCGGATCCGGCTCACCCCTCCGGTTGTTTCCCCGTGTTACCTTCCCTGCCATCGCCGCCGTCGTCAAGGTCTTTGGCGCGCTGCCGGGCGGCCAGCTCCTCGATGCGCCTGATGCGGTGATAGACCGCCGACTTCGACAGCGGCGGGTCGGCGAGCTCGCCCAGTTCGCGCAAGCTCACGTCGGGGTGTTCCAAGCGCAGGGCAGCCAGGTCGCGCAAGGCGGGCGGCAGGCCCTCGAGGCCACGCGATTCCGCCAGGTTGCGGATGTCCTCGATCTGGCTCATGGCGGCCTCGGCCGACTTCTGTAAGTTGGCGGTCTCAGCATTGACGAGCCGGTTCACGTCGTTGCGCATCCCTTTGATGATGCGAACGTCCTCGGTGCGCAGGAGGGCGCGATGCGCGCCCACGAGCGCGAGGAACGTGACGATCGGCTCGGCCCCTTTGAGATAGACCGCGTACAGGCCGCGCCGCCGGGTCACCCTCGCCTCGATACCGAAGCGGTGCATGAGCCGCACCAAGTCGTCCGCAAGCGCCTGGGACTCCGCGGTGAGTTCGAAGTGGAAGTCGCCGTGGGGGTCCGCCACGAAGCCACCACCAAGGAACGCGCCACGGAGGTAGCTGATGGCGCAGCAGTCTCTGCGGACGAGTCGTGCGGGGACCCCGTAGGCCAGGCCGTGCTCCTCGTCGAGCACGCCGAGGTCCGTGAGCGCATCGACGAGGCTCGACTGGGCCGGCGCGGTGATGAGGTAGTTGTTCGTCTTGTGCAGCACGCTGCGCCGCACAGTCAGCTCGGTCTTGAGGCCGTAGAGCCCGTGCATGAGCTTGATCGCCTTGCGCGCGACCGGCGCGGTCTCGGTCGCGAGTTCGAGCCGGAACCGCTCCATACCGGTGATGTGCAGAGTGCCCTCGACCCGGATGAGCGCGGCGAGCTCGGCCTTTGGGCAGCAGGACTTGGTGGAGACGACACGCGACAGCTCGTCCTTGACCTCCGATGTGAACGACACCTCACACCACCTCCCTCAACGCCGTGGCAAGCCGTGCCGCGTCGTGGTGGCGAGGATCTGCCGGATCCGCCAGGTCGGTGGTGACCACGCGCACGCCCCGCTCACGCATCCGGTCCACGACCGCTGGACCGGCGAAGACCGCCTCGACGGCGCCACCGACAGGGTTGGCCTCGCTGTCATGGACCAGGACGACGTCCAATGAGCCTGCCAAGCCGTGCTCTTGGAGAGCGATAAGGTGGTCCGCTGCGTCCATGCCGATCGTTTCGCCGCGCTGGTTGGCGACGTTGCACACGTACACGACGGTCCCGCGCACGGCCTCGAGCGCCTCCGGCATGCCCTCCACGAGGAAGTTCGGCAGGATCGAGGTGTAGAGACTGCCCGGGCCGATGACGACGACGTCGGCCGCGCGCAGAGCCTCGAGCGCCGGTGGATACGCCGCGGGGCGGCATGCGCACGTATATGACACCCACGAAATGGGCGTCGGGCTCGTGGCCACCGCCGCCTGACCGACGACCAGCCCGCCGTCGATGTCCCGCGCGGTCAGCACCACGTCCTCGAGTGTCGAGGGCAGGACCCTGCCACGTGAGCCGAGCAGCGCCGCGGCCGCGTCCAGGCCCTCGGGAAAGCCGCTCTCCATGTCTGCGAGAGCCGCGATCATCAGGTTGCCGAGGGAATGCCCGCCGAGTGTCCCTTCGCCCGAGAACCGGTACTGGAACAAATGCGCGAGCGGCGAGGCGGGATCGGCCATCGCCACGAGGCAGTTGCGCGCATCGCCAGGCGGCAGGATCCCGAGTTCGCGTCGTAGCGCGCCGGACGAGCCGCCGTCGTCGGCCATCGTGACCACCGCAGCGGTCTCGAAGCCCAGGTCCAGCAGGCAGGTCAGCACCTTGGGAAGCCCCGTGCCCCCGCCGACTGCGACGGCGCGGCGGGCGGCAGAGCCGCTCACATCCACTCCCGGTCCTTGTTGATGTCCCTGTGCCGGACGCTCACCGAGTAACCCTCATCGCGAAGGTGGCGAGCCGTCTCCTCGGCCAGCACGACCGAGCGGTGCATACCGCCGGTGCATCCCATGGCGATGGCCAGATGATGCTTTCCCTCGGAGAGATAGGCCGGTAGCAACGAGTCCAGCAGCGGGTTCCATCGTCCCAGGAACTGCGCGGTCTCCTCGCGCCTGATCACGAAGTCGCGGACGGCGCGGTCCTGCCCCGTGCGGTGGCGCAGCTTCGGGATGTAGTACGGGTTGGGCAGGAAGCGAACGTCCATGACGATGTCGGCGTCGATGGGCGGACCATACTTGAACCCGAAGGACGAAACCGTGACCACGAGCGAATCCTGTAGGTTCTCAGCGAAGAACTTCTGGCGGATGACCGTACGGAGCTGCTGCGGCAGCAGGTCCGAGGTGTCGATGATGAGGTCGGCACGCTCCCGGACCTTCGCGAGGCCGTTGGTCTCCCTGCGGATGCCGTCGGTGATCGAGCCGGTCTCGGCGAGCGGGTGGCGGCGGCGGGTCGTCTTGAACCGGTTGACCAGCACTTTTTCGGCAGCCTCGAGGTACAGGATCCGGAACGGGTGACCGGTGGCCTCGAGCCGGTCGAGTTCGTCGAGCAGCGTGTCGAAGAAGGACATCGAGCGCATGTCACACACCACCGCGACACGCGGGATGCGGCTTCCCGGCAGCGCCGCAAGGTCGACGAGCTGGCTCAGGAACGCCGGCGGCAGGTTGTCGATGCAGAAGTAGCCGAGGTCCTCGAACGTGTGGATGGCCTCGGACCGGCCAGCGCCTGACATCCCCGTGATGACCACGAGCTCGGTCGGCGTGGCCGCGACCCCGCCGTCGGGCGGCATGGCGTCGGGAGCTATGAGAGATTCGTCCACGGTTGCGCTCCTTGACGGAGTGGGTGCGCCTGACGGCCGTCCCCGGACGGCCGCGCCACCAAGTATAGGCCGTCCCCGCCGGGTATGGATACGCCCGGCCAAGGGTGAAAGGGAGCCGCGACGCGTTGCCGGCTCGTGGCAGGGCCATGAGGGAGGGCGGTCCACCGGCTCAAAGAGCGCTCCCGTCCCGCGCTAACGCCAGCCGGCCAGCCCTTGGGACGCTCGCCTGGAAGCTGCGCCCAGCACCTCGCGGCGAGCGAATGTGACGCCCCCTCCGATCAACGCGAGCCCCGCCAGACCGATCCAGACCCAGGCGGGCAGAGCGAGCAGGACGCTCCGCGAGAGCCACAGGGCGTCGAGACCAGCGACGGCGATCCCGCCCAGGAAGTACCAGCGGGACCTGACCAGCAGACCCAACACGACCGCGACCACCGACGATCCGAGCGCCCAGAGGCCGTGCTCGAGTGATGTCACCGAGTCGGCCGCCGCGATGGACAGCACGAACGGCGCGAACACCCCGAGGGTCCATGCGAGCGCGTCGGTGGCGGCGGGGATCCGGCGGTCGGGGGCGCGTCTCGACCACAGCCATCCCATCGCTGCCGAGTAGGCCGCGAGTCCGAGCAGGAAGAACTCGGCCTGCCGCAATCCCGCCGCGTGGGCCGCGAAGAGCAGGCCGAGCGTCACGGCGAACCAGCCGGCGTACCGTCCCGGCTCGTTGTCCTCGATGACGGACAAGGTCACAGTGGCTGCACCGGCCAGCACGAACCCCAGCGCGAGTCCGAACTCACCGGTCTCGAAGGCGCGAGCACCCATCGAAGGGCCGCGTGCCGCCCACGACCCCGCGCCGATGACCGCGAGCTCGCCCGCGGTCGTGAGACCCGCGAGTGCGAGAGCCCGCGCGGCGCGCAGCGGTCGTTGACGATCGCTCGCGACGAGCACCCTCGGAATCACCAGCGCGGCGGACAGCGCCGACATCGACAGGAGCGTCACCCACGGTGCCGGGTCGCGCCACGCCACCGCCGCGACGAGCGCGAACGACGCGAACAGCCCGGCGCCGGCGACGCACTCTGGAAGCGCCGTCGCGACCGCGACAAGCCCCCAGGTCGCTGCGATGAGCAGGAGCGTGCCCGTCAGTGTGCCTCGCGGGCCGGCCGCCGACAGTGCGATGACCATCGCGGGCACCAGGCCTCCGACGGACAGGAGCGAACCCCAGCCGTCGCGGGTGCGAGGTCCGAGCGCCCCGACGAGTGCGAAGACGAGGCCGGCCGCCGCTGCAGCGAGGGCTGCGGATGGAGCGTCGAAGCGCACCCAGGCGGCGACTGCGACCGACATCACAGCGAAGGCGGATGCCGGCGCAAGCGCCAGCCGAGTCCTGTCCCGCAGCCCGTCCGCCGCCCAGGCCAGCGCCGCACCTGCGAGCAGGACGGCGACGGGGTACGCCCTCACCGAGAAGAACGCCGCGGATCCCGCGACGCCGGCCAGCGGTATCACGAGGTACAGACCACGGCTGATGAGCGTGACGGCCCGGCCGTCGAGTCGCAGCACGCGAGCCGCGGGCGACCTCGCCTGGTCCCACGCCACCGCCAGCACCACGAGGATCGACGCGTACCAAGCCGAATGGAGGTGCGGCAGCGCGTATGCCGACAGAGCGGCGGTGACGTAGAACGTCCACGCCGCTACCGCCCAGCCGGCCATCCTCGCGCGAGTCACGGCGGCAGTGAGGACCCACAGCCCCAGAAGCCCCGCCGCCAGCACGACATGCCCGAGGGTGATCGACATCCCGGCGAGCGGGACGGCGCCTGAGGACACAGGGACCGCGAACGTGGCCAGCACGAGCAGCACCAGGCCTGCCGACCTCCAAGTGACCGAGGCCTCGCGTGTCACCTCACGGCCAGCGGCGAAGCGACGTGCCGTGAGGTGACCCGCGCACGCCAGCGTCGCGAAGACGCTCGCCACGATGGCCAACGTCGGCTTCGGCGCCAACGACAGCCTCTCCGCGAAAGCACCGCCCATGAGAGTCAGCGCGAGCGCCGCGAGCAGCGCATAGCCGACGCCGCCGCGCCGCAGGGCATAGGCGGCCCACGCCACGGCGAGCATTCCGAGCACGATGACCACTGCGGTGCTCGCAAGACCGCCGGGGGAACCGGCCCAAAGTGACAAGGAAGCGACCAGGACCGGGAGATGGGCCAAGGCCGACAGGCGCCGCAGCGCGGGTGCGGAGCGCTCGATGACGACCGTCGCGGCGACCGCGGTCACGGCCGTCGCAAGAACGATCGACAGCGTGACCGACCGGTCGCCCAAGGCCGGCACCATCGCGAGCGACGCGGCCACGGCGACAACGACCGCACCCACACGCAGCACCCTGCCGAGAGCGTCGAGCGGCCCGTCAGCTCGCACACGCTCACCGGCCAGGCGCCAGAGCATCGCGACGAGGGCGATACCGGTGAGCTGCCAGACGGCCCCGACATGGAGCGCCTGCCCGAGCATCCACCACCAGCCGATCTGCGCGGCGGCGCCGACCGCACCGAACCAGCCGCCCGCGATCCGACGCTCGGTGACCCAGTACGCAAGGGAGCATGCCAGGAGCAGCACAGCCCACGGCAGAGGCCCCGCCAGGCCGAACCCGTTGATGACCGCCCATCCGTCGAAAAGGAGCATCGCCGATGCGACACCGATCAGGGCGACGCCGACCGACGGCAGATCGAGGCGGATCCGGACGATGTCGCCGCCAGCGTAGAAGGCGGCCGTCACGACAGCCAGCACGGCGAGTTTCGCGAGCGCCGGCATGTGGCCCCAGGCGTAGATCGTGAAGATGGCGACGGCAACCACCACCAAGAACGCGCCTGCGTACGTCATCCACGCACCTGCCGAGACGGGCGTTCCAGCGGGCGCGCCGACGACAGGCAGTGGCATGTTCGCGCCCGCGGACGATCGAGCGGTCTCATCGGGGGTCGCGGGCGACACGCTCTTGGCCGCGGGAGTCGGAGGCAGGGTGACCGAGTCGTTGCGCGCGACGCGCCTGGTCAGCACCTCGGCGAGCTCAGCCCTGCGCGTCAGGTAGCGCGGCGCGAAGCGGTCGTAGGCCGAGCGGTCGACCTCCCCGCGCTCGACAGCGCGGGCAAGCTGGTCGAGCAGGTAGTCGATCTTGCCGAGCTCGTCCCAGACAGGATCGGTCACCGGGTCTCCCCCCGTGTCGCGTCGAGGGCCGGCTACTCGCCCCCGGCGGCTTCCCCAGCGCCGCCCGGACCCCATGTTGCCAGAAACTCGGCGATCTCGCCCGCGAGCGCTTTCGGGATCCCCTTCACGCCGGCGATCTGTTCGGCCGACGCGGCCCTCAGCCGCTTGACCGAGCCGAACGCCTTGAGCAGGACCTTCTTGCGTGTGGGTCCCACGCCTTCGATCTCGTCGAGGATCGAGGCGGTCATGGCCTTGCCGCGAAGCTCGCGATGGTAGGTGACCGCGAAGCGGTGAGCCTCGTCGCGGACGCGCTTGACGAGGTAGAGCGACGGCGAGCCGTTCGGCAGCACCACGGCCTCCTCGGCCCACGGCACGAACAGCTCCTCTTCGCGCTTGGCGAGAGCGGCGACGGGGATGTCACCGGCACCGGCCTCGGCCATCGCCGCCCTGGCGGCGGACAGCTGCGGCTTGCCGCCGTCCACGATCACGAGGTCCGGACGCCTCGCGAACCGCTTGCCCTCTCGCGATTCGCGGTCGAAGCGGCGCCGCAGGACTTCGGCCATCATCGCCACGTCGTTGGCCTCGCCCGCATCCAGGCGCACCCGGAACCGGCGATAGGCCGAAGGGTCCGAGCGGCCGCCCTCGAAGACCACCATCGAGCCCACCGAGAAGGACCCGTGCAGGGTCGAGATGTCGTAGCACTCGATGCGCAGCGGCGGCGCGGGGAGCGCGAGAGCGCTCTCGAGCTGCAGCAGGGCGCTGTTGATGCGGTCCTCGTCATACCGCGTTCGGAACTTGTAGCGCATGAGCGCGTGGCGTGCGTTGGTGGTGGCGAGCTCCAAGAGCTCCCTCTTGCTGCCCCGCTGCGGCACGAGGAGGCGCACCTTCGCGCCACGCAACCTGCCCAGCCACTCCTCGACAGCCTCCGGCTCGTTGGGCAAAGACGCCAGCACCACCTCGCGAGGCACGTGTGTGGCCTGCCCGTAGTAGCGGAGGAGGAAGCCTTCGACGAGCGCCGTGACCGACACGTCGAGTCCCTGGTCGAGCACGAACTCGCTGCCGGCGAGCACGCGGCCCTCGCGGACCATGAACAGGTGGACGGCCGCGATGGTCTCCTCGCGCTCCAGACCTATCACGTCCGCATCCAGCTTGCGCTCGGACACGACCGTCTGCCGCTCGAGGATCTTGCGTACGGCGTCGAGGCGGTTGCGGAACTTGGCGGCCCGCTCGAAGTCGAGGTCCGTCGCCGCTTCGCGCATCTGCGCCTCGAGGTCGGCGGCCACGCCCGCGGTGCGGCCCTCGAGAAAGTCGCTGACCTGCTTCACGCGCTTCGCGTAGTCCTGGGGTGTGATCGCACCGACGCACGGACCCGGGCCCTTGCCGACGTGGTAGTCGAAGCACGGCTTGCCGGTGGGCTCGCCGCCGTGCGCGGTCACCCGCTTCCACTCGACGCAGTCGGCGCGGCAGATGGGGTAGACGCGCCGCACCACATCGACGGTCTCGCGCGCGGCTCGCGCGTCCGTGTACGGACCGAAGTAGCGCGTGCCGCTCCGGTGCTTCTCTCGCGTGTACTTGATCGCCGGGAACGGGTCGCCGAGCGTCACGGCGATGAAGGGGTACGTCTTGTCGTCGCGGTAGTCGACGTTGTACCGCGGGCGGAACTGCTTGATGAGGTTGGCCTCGAGGATGAGGCTCTCGACCTCGCTCGCCGTGACCATGTAGTCGAACGAGGCCGCGCGCGCCATGAGCTCGGGGACCATGGGACGCTCGTCGTGGAGGGCGACGTACTGCTGCATGCGACGGCGCAGGCGCTTGGCCTTGCCGACATAGAGCACGGCGCCGCCGGCGTCCTTCCACAGGTAGACACCCGGCGCCTCGGGGACGGCCGCGAGCTGCTCTCGTATGTCTCGGGGAGCGGACATCCGCTACTCCGCCTTCTTCGCCCTGGCCTTGCGCGCGGGCTTCTTCGCCGCGTCGGGCCCCGGCCCAGCCGGCAGGCCGGCCATCTCAGGTGCGATGGACGCTCCCCTGCCCTCGAGCACCGGCTTGAGGAATCGCCCGGTGTGCGACGTCGGGTGAGCCGCCACCTCCTCGGGTGTGCCGACGACCACGATCTCGCCGCCGCGGTCGCCACCTTCTGGACCCAGGTCGATGATGCTGTCGGCGCTCTTGATGACGTCGAGGTTGTGCTCGATGACCAGCACCGTGTTGCCGGCGTCGACCAGCCGCTGCAGCACGACGAGCAACTGGCGGACGTCGTCGAAATGGAGGCCCGTGGTCGGCTCGTCGAGGATGTAGAAGGTTCGCCCGGTGCTCCGCCGCTGCAGCTCGCTGGACAGCTTGACCCGCTGCGCCTCGCCGCCGGACAGCGTGGTGGCCGGCTGTCCGAGCTTGATGTAGCCGAGACCCACGTCATACAGGGTCTGGAGTTTGCGTTTGATGGGCGGGATGTTCTCGAAGAAGCTGAGTGCCTCCTCGACCGACATAGACAGGATGTCGGACACGTCCTTGCCCTTGTAGGCGACTTGGAGCGTCTCGCGGTTGTACCGCTTGCCCTTGCACACCTCGCACGGCACGTAGACGTCAGGCAGGAAGTGCATCTCGATCTTGATCTGCCCATCGCCCTTGCACGCCTCGCATCGTCCGCCGGCCACGTTGAAGCTGAAGCGGCCCGGCGCGTAGCCGCGCGCCTTCGCCTCGTGGGTCGATGCGAAGAGGCTGCGGATGTCGTCCCACAGCCCTATGTAGGTGGCCGGGTTCGACCGTGGCGTGCGACCGATGGGCGACTGGTCGATGACGATGACCTTGTCGACTTCCTTGAGCCCCTCGATGCGGTCGTGCTTGCCCATGCGCCTGCGGGAGCGGTGCACGTAGTTGGTGAGCGCCGGCGCCAGTGTGTCGGCGACGAGTGAGGACTTGCCCGAGCCGGACACGCCGGTGACGACCACCAGCTCGCCGAGCGGGAATTCGACGTCGATGCACTTGAGGTTGTGCTCTGTCGCGCCGCGCACGACGATCGCGCCGCGGCCGGGCTTGCGCCGCGCCTGAGGCACCGGGATCGACCGGCGCCCGGACAGGTACAGGCCGGTCAGCGACTCCGGACACTCGAGGATCTCCAGGGGCGTGCCCTTGCACACGATCTCGCCGCCGTGCTCGCCGGCGCCCGGTCCCATGTCGACCACGTAGTCCGCCGCACGGATGGTCTCCTCGTCGTGCTCGACCACGATGACGGTGTTTCCGAGATCGCGGAGCCGCACCATCGTGCCGATGAGGCGGGCGTTGTCGCGCTGGTGAAGGCCGATCGACGGCTCGTCCAGGATGTAGAGGACGCCCATCAGCCCGCTGCCGATCTGCGTCGCCAGGCGGATGCGCTGCGCCTCGCCGCCCGATAGCGTCGCGGTCCCGCGCTCGAGCGTGAGGTAGTCGAGCCCGACGTCGACCAGGAAGCGCAGCCGCTCCACGATCTCCTTGATGATGCGGCGCCCGATCTGCTCCTCGCGATCCGAGAGCTCCACACCCTCGAAGAACGCGAGGGAGTCCTTGGCGGACAGCGCGGTCAACTGGTGGACGTTCAGGCCGCCAAAGGTCACGGCCAGGATCTCGGGCTTGAGTCGTGCACCGCCACAGGTGGCGCACGGAATGATCGACATGTACTCCTCGAGCCTCTCCTTGGTGCCGTCGGACTCAGTCTCCTCGTACCGACGCGAGACCGATGAGACGGCGCCTTCGAAGCGCGAGAACCAGTGGGTCTCGCGCCCGTCGCGCGTCATGTAGTCGATGCGGATCCGCGTATCTCCCATGCCGTAGAGCAGCGCGTCGCGCACATCTTTGGGCAGGTCGCGGAACGAGGCGTCCTCGGAGACCCCGAAGTGCAGCGCGACAGCCGCGATGAGCTGCGGGTAGTAGTTCATGCCACCCGAGAACGGCTTGATGGCGCCCTCGGCCAGCGACAGCGACGGGTCCGGCACGATGAGGTCCGGGTCAGGCTCCAGTCGCGAGCCCAGACCCGAGCAGTCCGGGCAGGCGCCGTACGGCGCGTTGAACGAGAAGTCGCGGGGCTGCAGCTCGTCCATGGAGACGCCGCCGTGCACCGGACAGGCGAGCGCCTGCGAGAACGAGAGCTCGTCGGCGCCTTCCGGAGCGATCACGAGCGTGCCGCCGGCGAGCTTGAGCGCCATCTCGACCGAGTCGGTCAGACGCGTGCCTAGACCTTCCTTCATCACGAGGCGGTCGACCACGACGTCGATGTCGTGCTTGTATTTCTTGTCGAGGACGATCTCCTCGTCGAGCCCACGAACCTCGCGGTCCACCCGCACGCGGGTGAAGCCCTCCTTCTTGAGGTCCTCGAACAGCTTGCCGTACTCGCCCTTGCGGCCGACGACGACTGGTGCCAGTACCTGGAACTTGGTCCCGGACGTCAGCTCGAGAACGCGGTCGACGATCTGCTGCGGCGTCTGCCGCTGTATGACCCGTCCGCATATCGGGCAGTGCGGTATGCCGACGCGGGCGTACAGCAGCCGAAGGTAATCGTATATCTCTGTCACGGTGCCGACGGTCGACCGAGGGTTGCGCGAGGTCGTCTTCTGA
>JANYJF010000040.1 GCA_025361885.1 Coriobacteriia bacterium | reverse complement strand
ATCACCGAACGCGACGCGCGCCATCCGCTGCCGTCGCGCTTGACGGCGATCCAAGGGAACAGCGAGCTCACGAGCACCATGACGAGGATGCTGCCGGCCACGCCTGACCCGATCACCAGGACGGGCCGCAGGTCCGCGTGGAGCAGTTGCAGGATGAGCATCGCGACCAGCGCACTGATCGCGCCCAACGCGAGTCCGGCCGCTCCGTCGGCGGCGAGCCGCTTGAGCAGGTTCGGCCTCATGGACAGGTCCCCGCTCTCGATCAGTCCAGCCACCGCGTGGCTTGCGACGTCTTCCGACATCCGCATGACCAGCGGTACGAACAGCGCGGCCGCCAGAAGCGTCGAAAGCGCAGAGGAGTAGCTGCGAAGCACGAGTGAGACGCCGGCACCGAAGATCAGCCATACGGTGATCCACGCGGTGGAGGCGCCGAACCAACTGCGCACCTCGAAGGCGGCGGAGGCGTTCGGCGTGCCGGTGACCAGTGTCATGTCCTCGGCCGACTCCTCCTCCATGACTTCGAGAGCGTCGTCGACCGTGACGATGCCCATGATGCGGCCCGCATCGTCGAGCACCGGGAGGGCGAGCAGGTCGTACTTGCTCATCATCTCGGCGACGTCTTCCTGGTCGTCGTCGAGATTGACGGAGAAGACCTCGCGCTCCGCGATCTCGGACGCGGTGGTCTCCGGCGAGGAGACGATCAGGTCGCGCAGGGAGACGACCCCGGTGAGCTTCCGGTGTTCGTCGACGGTGTAGATGTAGTAGATGCTCTCGTTCTCGGAAGCCGCGCCGCGGAGATGTTCGATGATCTGCTGCACGGTCTGGTCCTCGGTCACGACGGTGACCTCCGGCGTCATGATGCCGCCCGCGGTCTTCTCGTGGTAGCCCATCAGCCGGCGGATCTGGCGGGACTCGCGCGCACCCATCAGGCGCAGCAGGGCCTCGGCCTTGTCCGGCGGCAGATCGCCGATCAGGTCGGCTGCGTCGTCGGGGTCCATCTCATTGAGGATGTCCGACGCGCGCTCTTCGGAGAACGCGCCGAGCACCGCTGGCTGCATCTCGTCCTCGAGCTCCGAGAGCGCCTCGGCGGCACGAGCGTTGTCGAGATGCTCGAACACCTTGGCGCGCTGGACCGGGGAGAGCTGCTCGATCAGGTCGGCGACGTCAGCGGGGTGGAGCTCATGAAGTCGCTTGTGGGTGACCGACAGCTGCACGCGGGACAGATCGCGGTCGATCAGGTCCATGTAGTTCCATGCGATGAGGTTCTCGGGCATCTTCCAGCCGAACCGTGCTATCGCCCTTTCCACCGACGCCTCGAACCGCGGCGAGAAAGCGCGCAGCAGACCCCGGGCCCCGACCTCGGCACCCAGAAGGCGGAGCTGGTTGCGCGACTCGGCCAACTTCAGGTCGTTGACGCGCACGATCTTGAGACCCTGCGTGTCGACGATCTGCTTGTTGAGAAGGTCGCGCTCGAGCAGGACCTCGTCGGGCTGGAGGTAGGAGAACCGCAGGTCCGCCCGGGCCGCGTTGAGCGTGACCTTGTCTTCGTCGAGCTGGGCCACGAACTTGCGCCAGGACAGCATGAACGGTGTCTTGCCGGGTCCCAGGAAGGCGAGTGCGGTCACACGAGGGAACACCTCGCCAGTGGCGATGGCGAGGTCCGAGATGGAGCCGATGGTCTCGCCACTCGCGTCGACGACGGGCTTGCCGATCAGGCGGGTCAGGTACAGCATCTCTCGCGCCTCCTGTCAGCCGAACAGCTTGGGGAAGATGGACTGGACGACGAGCAGGAGCGTCAGGCCGATCATGATCGCCGTTGTGCCCCACGCGATGATGTTGAAGCTGCGGCTGTTGACGTGCTCGCCCATCAGCTTCTTGTCGTTGATGAGCACGAGGACGTAGATGAGGATGAACGGCAGCAGCGAGCCGTTGATGACCTGCGACCACAGCATCACCTGGAGGAGCGGGACGCCCGGGATCAGGATGATGCCGGCTCCCATGACGACCAGGACCGTGAACAGCCAGTAGAACACCGGCGCCTCGTTCCACTTCTTGTTCAGACCGGCCTCGAGTCCCACCGCTTCGCAGACGTAGTATGCGGTCGCGAGCGGCAGGATGGCGGCGGCGAACAGCGACGCGTTGAGCAGCCCGATGGCGAAGAGGGTCGAGGCCCACTTGCCCGCGAGTGGCGCGAGGGCCCTCGCGGCGTCGGCGGCGTCGTTGATCACGAGGCCGTGGGCATTGATGGTGGCTGCGCACGCCACGATGATGAAGATCGCCACGATGTTGGTGATCAGGCAGCCGACGATGACGTCCCATCGCGAGAACTTGTACGTCTTGGCCGTGATGCCCTTCTCCACGATCGCCGACTGGATGTAGAACTGCATCCATGGTGCGATCGTTGTTCCGACGACGCCGATGAGCATGGCCACGTACGGGGCGTTCATCTGGAACGTCGGCGTCACCGTCTCCCGGGCCACGAGGAACCAGTCAGGCTTGGCCATGATGCCGGAGACGATGTATGTGAGGAAGATCAGGCATGCGACGAGGAACACCCGCTCGACTTGCTTGAACGATCCGCGGACGCAGATCAGCCAGACGAAGAGCGCCCCGAGCGGCACCGAGATGTACTCGCTCACGCCGAAGATCTTCATGGACGAGGCCACGCCGGAGAACTCCGCCATGGTGTTGCCGAGGTCGGCGACGAGAAGCGCGCCCATGATGAGCAGGATGAGCTTGAGACTGAACCGCTCGCGGATCAGATCGGCCAGGCCCTTGCCTGTGACGGCGCCCATGCGAGCGCTCATCTCCTGAACGACGATCAGGGCGATCGTCAGCGGCACGAAGATCCAGAGCAGCTTATAGCCGAACCGGGCGCCCGCGACCGAGTATGTCGTGATGCCGCCCGCGTCGTTGTCCACGTTGGCCGTGATGATCCCCGGCCCGACCAAGGCCAGGAACAACAGGGCGTTGCGGATCCAGGGGACCTTCTTGAGTGTGGCGAGGCGCTCCTTCACAAGGATCACCGCCCCGCGACGTTGCCGGGCGCGCAGCACCGGCGGATCGAACGAGTCATCGAATACTCCCTCCTGTCCGGCACAGCGCGCCGGCAGGCAGATCTGGGGTCCCCACACCCCCGACCATTCCGGGAGCCAAGGGACCTACGGACTGAGTGGTGTCACGTGGTCCTTCTTCGTTGGGGTACAGGACGGACAGCATGAAAAGACCCCGCGTCCGTGTTCGGACGAGGGGTCGGGCAATTCGAAAACGCGGGCACACCAGCGCCCACCCATCGGCTCGCGCCACGTTCGCGCGATGCCGTGCCCCGTCCCTCGTCTTCGGTTTGAGCACTGCCCGACGTAATGACCCCTCGCAGGGTCCAGCCACCTTATCCCTCGCCTTAAGCCGGCGGGGGCTGTTCTACCCATTGGCGTCTCTCGACATTTCCGGGCAGTGGCCTGTGTTCGAACAGGAGCCGCACCTAACGGATGGAGCTCTTCATGATGTCAATGGCCGCCCGAGGGCGAACCACGGTCATGATAGGCCGCAGGTCGTGGTCGTGGCAACACCGTATGCGAGGAAGGGCGACCGCTATGCAACGCGATCGTCAGGCGCGGGCCGCCAGCCACGCCTCGGCGAGCTGTCGCCACCCCGAGCCGAAGGTGGCGCGCGTCGCGGCGATCCCGCCCACCTCGGTGCGCTCGCGGCAGCCGGCTCTCAACATCGGGTCGTCGAGCCCGTTGCGCACGACGACCATCAGCCCGACAGCGTCGGCCATCTCAAGGTCGGCGGCCGAGTCGCCGATCGCGATGGCCTCATCGCGAGCCAAGCCGCGTTCGGCGAGGTCGGTGCGGATCGCGTGCTGCTTGCCGACGCCGGTCGGCACCAGGTGGTACGCGTGCACCTCGGTGACTCCGACCAGCGTGTGCTTCGGCGGGTGGATGATGCCGTTGTCGACCAGCGTCACAGGCAGAGGCAGGGTATCGAGAACGGTTTGAGCGGCCAGGAGCGGGACGTTGCCGCGCAGCACGTGGGTCACTTCGCGGTCCAGATGCCACGGGTCGTGATACTCGATCAGGCCCGGGAAGCGCTCGCGCAGGGCGTCGAGCGCGCCGACCCGCACGATCGCCTCGTACGGCGTCTCGCCGGGCAGGCACGCGCCGTCGGGCCAGTCGCCCGCGTCGTAGACCCTTCGAGCGCCTTCGCGGTACCGGCGCACGGTCCCCAGCTCCGCGATGAAGTCGTCCCATCCGAGCAGCCTCGTGACCTCCATGAGCTGCTTCGCGTTGCGACCGGAGCAGATCACAACCTTGAGACCCGCGCGATTGAGCTCGACCGCGGCGGTGGCGGCGTCGAGGGTGGGGGCGCCTTCACCGTCCTTGAGCAGGCACGCTCCCCGGCCGAGCAGGGTGCCGTCCAGGTCGGTGTACAGGATCTTCGCGCGCGCGAGGCGCTCACTCAGGTCGGGCAGCTCGTCGAGGAAGGGGATGGACTCGGGCACGGCTGGTCTCCTGAGTGGCCGGCGGGCGCGAAGGGTGCCACACGCGGGGTTCGCGCGGCGCGCCCCGTGCTCACCATGCTACCATCGCCGGCAGGCCCGTGTTCCGCCAAGGGCCAGGGAGGGGAGCGGTGTCGGAGTTCAGACAGGACCCAGTGACGGGCATCTGGATGCTGCTTGCGCCCGAGCGCTCGGGGCGTCCGCACGATCTGCTCCGCTCGCCCGACGAGTCGGTCGACGACGGCTCCTGCCCGTTCTGCGCCGGTCGCGAGGAGATGACCCCTCCAGCCCGTTGGGCGCGCTCTGTGCCGGGCGAAGAAGCCGGCTGGACCGTCCGCGTCGTCGAGAACCGCTGGCCGGCACTCACGACGCCCGATGATGTCGACGGCTCCGACGACACGCACGCGCCCCTGCCCTACCGCGCGACCACCGGCTTCGGCGCGCACGAGGTCATCATCGAGACACCGCGCCATGGAGAGGGCCTGGCCGACTACTCCCACGAGCACGCACGCCTGCTCGTGGACGCGTGGTCGGACCGCATCCGGTTCTGGTTCGCGGACGGGCGGCTGGCGTGTCCCGTGATCTTCCGCAACTGGGGTCGCGCCGCCGGCGCCTCACTGGCGCATGCGCATACGCAGCTGGTGGTGCTGCCGCGCGTGCCGGACGCGATCGTGCGCGAGATCGGCAACTTCGCCGGCGCGTCAGCCTTGCGCGGCGGCTGCGTCCTGTGCGACGCCATGGCGGCCGACGACGCTGGCGGACGCGTGGTGTTCGACGATGGCGTGACCGCCGCGCACGTGCCCTTCGCCTCGCCAGTTCCGCACGCGATCCGCATCGCACCGCGGAGGTGCGAACCCACCATCGCGGCCATGGGGCCGCAGGACGCGGACTCCTTGGCGGCCGCGCTCGTCGCCAGCGCCCGCGCGGTGAGCGGCGCGCTGGGTGACGTGGCCTTCAACGTGAGCGTGCATGTGGCGCCGTACACGGCGATGCGCGTGGCGGGACTGCCGTTCCACTGGCACGTCGACCTCATCCCGCGGGCCGCGGACCTCGCCGGCCTCGAGGTCGGGTCGGGCCTGTATGTCAACGTCGTCGACCCGGACCGGGCCGCCGCCGAGTTGCGGGAAGGCCTGGCGAGGAGCTGACGCCGCGGGCGGAGGCGCGGCGCGCGGGCGTCGTCGGTCGGTGCGGTTTGCGGTAAGGTTCACTGCGGGCCCGAACGGACCTGCTGAGCGATGCATGAAGGGCGTGCGACGTCATGACCACGGATCCTCGCGACGACATGGAAGTCCCCTATCCGCAGTACCTGTGCCCCGTGTGTGGCAAGGAGCTGCCGCTGACCCGAGCCCGCATGACGGTGACCTGCGCGGAGCATCGGCCGCACGAAGATCCGGTCGCCTTCGCGGTGCGCGACGCGCTGCCGTCCGACCGGCACGCGATAGAGGAGATCTGCGACCGCGTGTGGGGCGAAACCGAGTTGGAGGCTTTCGGCAGGATGTTCGACGTCCTGTCGTGCGCCAACGTCGTTGCCGAGACAGACGGGCGACTCGCCGGCATGATCTCCCTCTCGATCGATCGCGGCGAACAGGCCGTGGTCATGCTCTCGGTGTACCCGGAGTTCCAGGGCGGCGGCATCGGCGCGGCCCTGCTCGAGGCCGCCGAGGAGCGCGCCCGCGCGGCGAAGCTCCCCGCGGTGAAGGTGGCCACCACCAACGACGACATCCCGGCGCTGTACTTCTACCAGAGGCATGGGTTCGTGATCTACGAGATCGACTGCGGCGTGGTTGTCGACCATCACGGCGCGGTATTGCCGGGCTTCGCGGGCATCCCCGTCCGCGACGAGGTCCGGCTTCGTCTCCCGGTATGCCCCGGGTGACCTATGCCAGACGCGGGGTCAAGCCTCCTCGCGCCGACATGATCCACCGAACCGACCGACGCGGAGGCTTCATGGTGCACGTCCACATCACCGACGCGAGCGTCACGTACCAGGGGGTGGACCGGAGGGTCCACGCCCTGGACGGTGTGACCCTGGACCTCGCGGAAGGGGAGCCCGTGTCGGTGATCGGGCCGTCCGGGTGCGGCAAGTCAACGCTCCTGTTCGCGCTCGCGGGCCTCGTGCCTCTCGACGGGGGGTCGATGGATGTCGGGGGCGAGCAGGTGGCCGGTCCGCGGCTGCGAACGTCGCTGATCCTCCAGGACTTTGGCCTCCTGCCGTGGAAGACCGTGCTCGCCAACGCGGCACTCGGCCTCCAGGTGCGACGACACCCGCGCGCGGAGCGGGAGCGCGACGCCATCGCGGCGCTCGAGCGCGTGGGCCTGGGCGATTTCCTGCACACGTACCCCTCCGAACTCTCCGGAGGCATGCGGCAGCGCCTCGCGCTGGCCCGCGCGCTCGCACTCGACGCGGACCTGCTGCTCATGGACGAGCCACTCTCCGCCCTCGACGCCCTGACTCGCGAAGACCTCCAGGGGCTGCTGCTCGAACTCTGGCACCAGCGGAAGCACACCGCGGTGCTGGTGACGCACTCGATCGAGGAGGCGGTGTTCCTGGGCCGTCGCATCGTCGTGATGACGCCACGTCCCGGGCGCGTCGCGTCCATCGTGGACAACCCGGACTTCGGGACCGCAGGCTACCGCGACACGGAGGCGTTCTACGAGCGCTGCGCGGCACTCCGCCGGTTGCTCGCCGATGAAGGCGCCTTGCACGTCGCCGACGGACTCACGGGGGAAGCGGAGACCGACGTGGCCTCGGAGGCGGTGCGACGATGATCTCCACCGGGCGCAAGATCCTTGGCTACGTGGCGGCCTCCGCGGTCCTGCTCGTCGGCTGGCAGCTGCTCGCGATGCTGATCGCATCCCCGGCACTGCCCGGGCCGGCGCCCGCGCTCACCGACTTCGTCCGGCTGTTCGTGCCCGCGCTGCTGCCGCAGCTCGGGTATAGCGCGTGGCGCGTCCTGGCCTCAGTGGCGATCGGCACCCTGCTCGCGGTCCCGCTCGGCTTGGTGCTCGGCCGCTCGCCGCGGGCGGACGCCGTCTTCGCCCCGCTCGTGTTCCTGAGCTACCCGGTGCCGAAGGCGGTGTTCCTGCCGGTGTTGCTGGTGCTGCTGGGCATCGGCAACACGTCGATCATCGCGCTCATAGCCCTGATCGTGTTCTTCCAGATCCTCGTGACGGCGCGGGACGCCGCCAGGCAGATCCCATCGGGCTCGGTGACGTCCGTTCGCTCTCTGGGAGCGGACCGCTGGCAGGTGTTCCGCCACGTCGTGCTGCCGGCGTCGATGCCCGACGTGTTCACCGCGCTGCGGATCTCATCGGGAACGGCCATCGCCGTGCTGTTCTTCTCCGAGTCGACCGCGGGACAGACGGGCCTGGGCTGGTACATCTATGACGCGTGGGGTCGCATCGCGTACTCGGAGATGTTCGCCGGCATCGTGGCGATGGCGCTGCTCGGCGTCGTGCTCTACGAGCTCATCGAGTCCGCGGAGCGGCGCGTGTGCCGCTGGACGCGGGCGGGACGCTAGAGCGGCGCGGAGCCTGAAGCGGTGCGGCGGAGCGAGATCGCCGGTCCCGCTCCCCTACGGCCCGACAACGGGCATCACGCCTGCGGCCCGGGCGATGTAGAACACCCCCAACGCCACCACGATGGCGGCTCCCGCGTACACGAACCATGCACGCGAGCGTGCTCCGAGCGCGCCGCCGATCGCGCCCGACGCGGCTAACGCCGGAACCGTGCCCAGCCCGAAGGCGAGCATGGTGGCGCCCCCCGCGATCGCCGAGCCGGTCCCGACTGCGTAGAACTCCACCGACATCAGGAAGCCGCACGGCATCAGGCCCATGAGCATGCCGAAGGGCAGGGATGCCCGCGGTCCGGCTTTCCGCAGCGCCGTGTAGGCGCGGCGGAACCACCCCGAGGTCGTCTTGGCGTAGCCCGCCTCGATACTGCGGCCGAAGCGGGCGAGAAGGGGCACGCCGGCGATGGCCAGGCCCATGACGATCATGATCTCTCCAGCGAGTAGCCACAGGATCCGCTGGAGCGGACCGAGCGCACCTCGCACGGCCGCGAGGGACCCCAGCGCGCCGAGCGCCGCACCGATGGCCGTGTACGTCACGATCCGCCCGACTTGGTAACCGAGTTGCCACAGGGCGACGCCGCGGGCACGGCGTCCGTCGGCCGAAGCCGCGGCGCCCGACCACACGCCACCGGCCGCCGAGATCGGCCCGCACATGGCGATGCAGTGGCCGAAGCCTCCCGTCAGGCCGACGAGGAACACCGCCCACAGGCTGCCGACGGTCCACGGCCCGGACAGCGCGGCGATCATCGGGAGCTCGCCGGGCCGGCGATGGCTCCGGCCCCGGAGCCCGCGACGGGCACCGGCGGCGCGGCACCGGCGACGGGATCGGCCTCCGGAAGCTCGTGCGGCCCCGGTCGCAGCACGACCCCGAGCCGCAGCGAGTTGCCGACCACGATCAGACTGCTGACCGCCATGGCCGCTGCGGCGATCGCGGGGCTGATCCTCCCGGTCGCCGCCAGAGGCACCGCCACGGCGTTGTACGCGAGCGCCCAGGCGAGGTTCTCGCGGGTGATCCGCCGCGTCGCGTGGGACAGGCGAAGGAAGTACGGCACGAGCCGCAGATCGCGCCTCGCGAGCACCACATCCGAGGTCTCGCCAGCGACATCGGTCCCGCCGGCCACCGTCATGGCGATGTCGGCCTGCGCCAGCGCGGGCGCGTCGTTGATGCCGTCGCCGACCATGGCGACGCGCTCGCCCGCAGCCTGCCACACAGTGATCGCCTCGGCCTTCTCCTCGGGCGTCAGTCGGCCGCGATACTCGGCGAGGCCCAGCGCGCGCGCGACGGTCGCGGTCGTGCCGGCGCTGTCGCCCGAGAGCAGGACGGTGGCGCGGCCTTGCCCCCGCAGCTCAGCCAGGGCCGATGCCGCGCCCTCGGCGACCGTGTCCCGCAGGATGGCCACGCCTGCGACGCGGCCGTCGAGTGAGATCCACACGCGGGTCTCCGCGATGGCATCCCCGACGCCTTCGACGCTCGAGTCTTCGTCGACCTCGGCCCTGTCCGCGGGCACGGGCTCCGGCATGAACCGCTCGGCTCCGACGCGGACCTCGCGGCCGTCGGGTGTCGTGCCCTGCACGCCCATGCCGGCGACGGTGCGGATGCCCGTCACGGCGCCAGGAGAGGCGCAGGCGGTCGCGAGTGTCCGCCCGAGCGGGTGCTCCGAGTACCGCTCCGCACCGGCGACGAGGCAGGCCAGCTCTTCGTCCGAGACCCCCGCTCCCCGCAGCGCGGTGATGCCCACGAGTTCCAGGCGTCCGGCCGTCAGCGTGCCGGTCTTGTCGAACGCCACCCGGCTCACGGTGGTCGCGGTCTCCAGTGCCGCGGGGACGCGCACCAGCACGCCCGCGCGTGTCGCCCGGCCGAGAGCGACGCTGATCGCCAGTGGTGTCGCGAGTCCGAGGGCGCAAGGGCAGGCGACCACGAGCACCGCGACCGCCGCGAGCAGTGCCCGTGGTGCATCGGCGCCCAGCAGCATCCAGCCCGCGAACGTCGCGATCGCGGCACCCAGTATCCCGAGTGTCAGCCAAGCGGAGGCTTTGTCCGCGAGACGCTCGACCGGTGCCTTCTGCGATAGCGTCCGCACCACGAGCGAGCGTATGGATGCGAGCCGCGTCTCGCCGACGCCGCGCTCCACGCGCGCGGTGAGCGGGCCCTCAGCCAACAGGGTGCCCGCCCACAGCGTGTCCCCGGCGCATTTCGTCGCCAGCGTGGACTCCCCGGTGAGCATCGACTCATCGGCGGCTCCCTCGCCATCGAGCACTTCGACATCAGCCGGCACCCGCTCCCCGGTCCTCACGACGATGCGATCGCCCGGAACGAGCTCTGCCGCGCGCACCTCGGCCGGCGCGCCATCCCCGCCGAGCCGCCAGGCGCGCTCGGGTTGCAACTCCAGCAGGGCGCGCACATCCTTTCGCGCCCTCGCCCCGCCGATCGCCTCGAGATAGCGGCCGATCATCACGAACTGGATGATCATCGTGACCGAGTCGAAGTAGGTCGGCCGGGAGGTCAGCACCGCGAAGGCGCTGTAGGTGTACGCGGACAGCGTCCCCAGTGCCACAAGCGTGTCCATGTTGGCGGTCCTTGCCACGATGCCGTTCCAGGCGCCGCGCAGGAACGTCTGGCCGCTGTAGAGGAGCACCGGGGTGGAGAGCGCCCAGACGAGCAGCCCGAGCGTCCGGGCATCGACGGAGCCGGCCTGTCCAGTCTCGTACAGCCCGTAGAGCCGTACGAGGTACAGCACCATGACCTGCATGCCGAAGGCGAGTGCGACGAGGACCTGGATGAGCAGCCCCTCCTCGTGGCGATCCTCGGCCTGGGAGCCGCTGTCCGAGGTGACTTGGGCGCGGTAGCCGAGCCGCTGCACACGATGGAGCAGCTCGTCGGGGCTCACCCGGGTGGGGTCGAACTCCACCCGCCCGCGACCCAGCGCGAAATTGACATCGGCCCCGCGGACGCCCTTCGCGTGCGTCAGCACGCGTTCCGCCGCGGACGCACACATCGGACACCACATGCCGTCAACGGTGAAGTACGCGGTCTCTCGTTTGCCGCCAGCGCCGCGCTCGGTGGGCGGTGCGTCCGACAGGATGGCATCGAGCATCCCCGCGGCGTCCGCTGCCTCGTGGACCCGAGCGCAGTCCTCGGTGTCGAAGTGCGACTCGCGATCGCCGACGACTCGAACGACCGGGTCGCCGACGATCTCCATCCCGCACAGCGCGCAATGCTCCGTGCTCATCGCATCAATAGGGCTTCGGTCCGACCTCGGCGTACACGCGGGTCGTGATCGACTGCTCCGGCACGTGCTCGAACTCTTCGAGGACCTTGGCCTCCAGCAGCTCGGACTCGCGGTGCTTCACGAGCGCCTCCCAACTGCCCCACTCGCTCCGCAATACGAGTCGGGTGCGCTCGGGATCGTCGAGGGAGTACATGGCTTGCGAGGTCACGAACCCGTGCTCGCTCGGGAGCCGCGCCCGTAGATAGCCGAGCACTCGCGCCAGAGAGCTGCCGACGTCGAACTTGTCCATCTGCTCGGGCGCGACCTCGAAGGAAACCTCATAGACGTAGGGCACTTCTCGCCTCCTCAGCGCGGCTGCCAGAACAGGATGAGATACGCGAAGTACGACACGACGATCGCGCCGATGATGATGGCGCCGACGAGCGGCATGCTGCCCCCCGCCTCACCCACGGTGTTGGCGAAGCTGTCGATGTAACCGTCCGGGCCGATCCTTTCCACCTCGCCGCGCTGCCCCGCGGGCCTGTGCCCGGAGCTGCCGGCGCTTGTGCGCATGCGATGGCGGACGGCGAACGCCATCGCGCCTCCCAGTAGCACGATGGTGCCCACGACCACCGAGAAGAGCTGGCCCCAGATGTCCAAGACGTTATCCGGCACTGCCGACACCTCCTTTGTGAGCTGTGCGGCCCGGCCATTCCTGGGGCTCGCAGTCCTCGAGCATTCGGTACTTCGGCTCTTCCACATCATCGAACTGGCCGGCGTGCAGCCCCCACGCTATGAGCGCCAGCCCGGTCAGCGACACGAACGCCATCCATCCGACGACGACCCACAGTCCCATCGGCATCCCGATCAGCCTCCCCAGACCCCACCGGTCAACTGCCGGATGTAGGCGGTCAGATTCCAGATGTCTATCTCCTGCAGCAGTGGATCGAACCCGTACATCATCGTATCGGGTGCACCGGCGCGGATGCGGGAGAAGATGTACGCATTCGACATGTCCTTGGGCAACGCCGCCGGCGCGCCGCTGGCAAGTGTCTTGGTGCCAGGACCAGCGCCCTGGCCGTCAGAGCCGTGGCAGGCCGCACAGTACTGGTCGTACAGCGGCTTGCCGGCGTCGGGTGAGATCGTGCCGATCTCGCTCTGGAAGATCCCCGGGTCGGTGCGGACGTAAGGCGCGGGGACTCGGCCGTCACCCATGACGCTTGCCGGCGTGGGCTTGCCGTCGACGAACGACTCCTTCACAAAGCGCACGTCCGTCCAGCGCTCGTGCTCAGGCAGGAACTCACCCCATGAGGGCATCGCGGAGTTGCGGATGCCGAACGTCATGCGGGACAGCAGCGAACCCTCGTAATTGTCCGAACCTTCGCCCGTCTTGATACCGGTCTTGAGCTTCCGAAGGTCGGCAGGCTTGGGGTTCAGGTACGAGCCGGCAGCGCCGTCGCCGGCGCCGGTCAGCCCGTGGCAGTGCGAGCACAACACCAGGAACTGCTTCTTGCCGGCCTCGTACGTGGCGGCCTTGGGCAGGTGCAGCGTCTTGTAGATGGCCGGGTAGTTGAAACGCTCGCTCTTCGGCGGGTCCGCGGGACGCTTGGTGGTCTGCGTGAACATGGTGCGGATGTAGACCACGAGCTGCCAACGTTGCATCTCCGTGTACTGCACCTTCCAGGTGGGCATCGCGGTCCATGGCACGCCCTCCGAGATGCGCCAGAAGTAGTCGCCGTCGGTGAACGGGTCGTAGTGGTTCTTGTCGGTGAAGCTGGGCGGCAGTGGGATGATGTTGCGCCGGTATGGCCCTTCTCCGGTCGCCGCGTCGCCGTGGCACGGCAGGCACTCTCGCGTCCAGGTCTCCTTACCCGCCTGTATGTTGTCGAGCGTGGCGGGCAGCGGGTTCTTCTTGTCGTACGCCTTCGGCACGTCGCCCTCGTTCGGATCGCGCTCGAACGGGTGCGCGTAGACCTCTTGGACGTAGCGGATGACGGCCCATCGTTGGGCGACGTTCAGGCTCTCACGCCAAGGGGGCATGACGGAGCCCTGGATGCCCTCCGAGACGTGCCAGAACCACTGGTCGTCGGGCATGTCGCGGAACGGCTCCTCCTTGAAGTTCGCCGGCGTCACGATGAGGGTGCCGGCGTAATGTCCAAGGCCGTTGCCTGCGCAGCCGTGGCACGTCAGGCACCGGGCCGTGTAGATCAGCTTGCCGTCGTACAGCGTGGAGTCGATGAAGGTCGGCCAGCCCTGGGGCGGCGCGGACGGGTCGTTCGAAGGGATGGCCTGCGCCATCTTCGGTGCCGTCGTGGTCGCGTAGGGTGCGGGCGAGGAGACCATCCGCTCGGCAGCCGTGCGGTCGCCGAGGTGGAACAGGTACTCGGATATCGTGCGCATGTCCTTGTCGCCCAGGAATCCGAACGACGGCATGATCGACATCGGCGAGTACTCACGCGGCGCCCGCATATGGTCGACTTCCCACTGCATGCTGCGCTTGCGCCCGATGTGGGAGAGGTCGGGACCCGTGCGCTCGCTGCCCAGGATCATGGGGTTGTCGAACACGTAGTCGCCGCCGTCCGACGTCGCGCCCATCCCGTTGTCGACATCGCGGACGTACTGCGTATGGCAGTAGTTGCAGCCGTTGGAGTAGAACAGCACACGCCCGCGTTCTTGGTCCACGTTGCGCCGCTCGCCCACGACCGTCTGGGCGGGCTTCCAAATCATGGCGGGAGTGAACACCACCACGGTCACGACCGCGAAGAACACGATGAGTCCACCGATCAGGATGATCTTGAATGTCATCTTCATGGCCGGATCACCCCTCTTCCGACAGGATGGGGGAGACCTTATGGCGGTCCGCCGAAGCCATCAGCATCACCGCGTCGGGCACGTCGAGCGGCCGTCTGGCGACGACCGTCGCGACCATGTTCCATCCGAACATGGCGAAACTGGTCACAAGGAGCGTGCCACCCATGATGCGGAGGGCCATGAAGGGCCTGAGTCCCGGCAGCACTGCCCACACGGGCAGGCCGAGATGCACCCAGTCGGTGCCCTGCGCGAGGCCCGCGATCGTGAAGCCGATGAAGAAGGTCACGAATCCGATGACGTAGAGCGCGTACTGCGCTTTCGCCATACGGGTGGAGTAGATGCTGCACCCGTAGATACGCGGGATCATGTAGTACATCGCTCCGATCAGCGTCGAGGCCGCGAAGAACATCAGTGCGAGGTGGGCGTGTCCAGGCACGTACTGTGTGAAGTGCGTGAGTTCGTTGACGCCGCGGAGCGCCTCGTTCGAGCCCTGGTACGACACGAGGATGTAGGCGGCCCATCCGGTTATCACGAACAGGAGGGGCACGCTCGATCTCAGCCGGCTCCAGTTCCCTCGCATGGTCAGCAGTATGTTGAACATGAACGCCAGGACCGGGATGATCATGCCGAAACTCTCGGCCACGGCGACCGTCTTGAGCCAGTAGGGGATCGGCGCCCACAGCAGGTGGTGCGCGCCGACGCCCGTGTAGAAGAACGCGATGCCCCAGAAGGCGATCAGTGACAGGAAGTGGCTGTACAGCGGCGTGGACGTCTCTCGCGGCACGATGTAGTAGATGACGGCGAGCAGGCCGGTCGTGAACCACAGCCCGAGCACGTTGTGACCGTAGAACCAGTTGAAGATCGCGTCGTTGACGCCCATGAGTGCTCCGGTGGGCGGCGCCCACATCACGTTGCCGATGAAGTACAGCATCGGGAACCACATGACCGTGCCGATGATGTACCACATGCTCACATACAGCTTCTGTTCCACGCGATGGCGCACGGTCATGTAGATGTTGACCATGTTCAGGAGCAGCACGATCATGACCGGCACGTCGATGGCCCAGACGAGTTCCGCGTACTCGCGGCTCTGGGTGTAGGCGTTGAGGATGAGCACGATGCCCGCGAGCAGCCCGACGTTCCACAGCAGGGCGCAGATGTTGCCGAGCACCTCGCTCCAGATCTTGCGCCCGGTCAGCTTGGGCACGATGTAGAGCCACGTTCCCATCATCGCGCCGGACAGCCAGGCGAAGAGCACCGTGTTCACGTGTGCCTGCCGCAATCGCCCGAACACCAGCCACGGGATCCCGTGTGCGAAGTCGGGGAAGACGAACTCGATGGCGAGCACCAGGCCCATCAGGGTCCCGATGATCAGCCAGCCGGCGGCGGACAACATGAAGTTCGCCGCCGCGCTGTTCTCCCGCTTCCAGTCGAGCACGAGATCAACCCCCTCCGAGCTTGCACGTGAGTCTTCGTGTGGCCGGACATCCCCATCGTACGTCCGGCTCACTTGGTAGTGATTCCCCAAAGGGACGCCCGGGAGTCCTTCCGGGAATCTCCAGTGATTCTCGGCACGCGAAGAGGACCGCCCACACGAGTGCGGGACGGTCCTCTGCATGATCGGTGGTGCCCCCGGCAGGATTCGAACCTGCGGCACATGGTTTAGGAAACCATTGCTCTATCCCCTGAGCTACGAGGGCGCGCGGCTATTCTACCTGCCGCGACCCAAGGGGGCCAACGACATTCCGTGAGGTGGGACGAGGGGCGGAGGGCTGAACGCGCCTAGGGCAGCTGACCTGTCGGGTGACAGTTCATGCACAGGTCGTCGTTCTGCTGGATGAGCATCGCGGTCGCGGTCGACTCGTGCGGGAAGACCTGGAACCGCGGATTGTC
>JANYJF010000023.1 GCA_025361885.1 Coriobacteriia bacterium | reverse complement strand
GGTGCCCGCCGAGCCGACGGTCCCGCGCACGGTGTGGGAAGACGCCGCCGAGCAGAAGCCCGCGCCCGACGCCGACGGCCCCGCGCCCGCACCCGAGCACAAGGGCGGCATCCGCGAGTGGCTCGGTGTCGGCCGGGACTTCGACGCGCGAAAGAAGGGCCGCGACATCGGCTCGTGGGACAAGTTCGATGACGATGACGAAGACGCCGGCTGGAAGGGTGGCGCTGCGGCCATGGACGAGATCGACGAGCCGGGCTTCACCGCCTCCGAGGCGGCTCGCATCCGTCGCCGGGTCACTGAGGGCCTCGACCGCGCGCTCGCGGACAAGGAAGTGTGGTTCGTCGCGACGGGCGCGGAGGAGGTCGGCACGGCCGGGATGAAGGCGTTCCTCAAGGAGTACGCCGCCGACCTGCGGGACGCCGTGATCATCAATCTCGACAACCTTGGTTCCGGTGCCTTGTGCTACATCACTTCCGAGGGGATGTCACGCCACTACGACGGCGATCGTCGGCTCATCAGCGCTGCCAAGCGCGTGGTCCGCGAGCACCAGATGGACATACGGGGTCGCGTCTACCGCGGGCTGTCGACGGATGCGACACCGGCCTTGGCGCGCCGCTTCCGCGCGCTGTCGATCATGGCCTTCGACATCAACGGCCGCCTTCCCGACTGGCACTGGAGGACCGACACGGTCGAGAATGTGATGCCGGAGAACCTCGAGCGAGCCGCCGACTTCGTAGCGGAGATGGTCCGGGAATTGTGACGCCGGGCAGACTGTCCAAGGCGCTCGCGAGGCGGATGACCTTCACCTGGCGCGAGCAGCTCACACAAACCGACATCGAGGCGCTGGAGGCCAACATCCTGCGCGTCGGCCTCGTTGTGCGCGTGAGATGGGCGATCGTCGCGGCGCTCGTGGTGTTCTCCGCCGCAGGTGCGGGCATCTACGCGACCGCCGGTGAGTTCGGCGGCATGTGGCACCAGATGGTCGTCCCGGGCGTGGCACTCGGCTTTGTCTTGCTCTACAACCTGTTCTACCAGGTCAACTACCGGCGGCTGGGCCACCTGACGGCTTTCAACGTGGTGCAGCTCCTGCTCGACGTGGCGGTCGTCACGCTCCTGATCTACTACAGCGGCGGCGTGTACTCATGGTTCAGCGCGATGTATCTGCTCTTCATCCTCGAAGCCGCGCTCATCCTGCCGCGGGGTTTCCAGGCGTACATCGTGGCGCTCGCGAGCGGGGTGGCCTACGGCATGACGCTGCTGCTCGTCTACATTCACGTCCTCCCCCACATGGACATGCCGTTCGTGCACAACGACCTGCAGTTCCAAGGCAGCTACGTTGCCGTGAGGGTCCTGTGGGAGTTCACGGTCATGTTCGGCACGGCCACGGTCGGGACGCGGCTCATGGCGCAGTGGCGCCAGCGGGAGGGTGAACTCGCTGCACGTTCGATCTACGACGAGCGGACCGGCCTTTACAACCGCGCGTACTTCCGCCGCGAGCTCGGCGTGGAGATCGAGCGCGCGCGTCGGGACAGGCGCGGAGTGTCGGTCGTGCTGGCCGACATCGACGACTTCGACCGTTTCAATCAGCTCTTCGGTCACGAGGCGGGCAACAGCATGCTGGAGGCCGTGGCTGGCGCCCTGCGCGCCGCCGCGTCATCCGGTGACGACGGTCTGAGCGAAGAGAGCGCCGGACTGGTTCTCGTCGCGCGATACGGCGGCGAGGAGTTCGCGCTCGTGGTCCCCGAGCCCAAGGTCGCGACGAGGCAGCGCGAGGGCATACGCATCGCCGAGGAAGTGTGCCGCCGCATCGGCGCCGTCCGCGACGACGACCGAAGCGTCACCGTCAGCGTAGGCGTGGCGACCTACCCCGGCGACGGCCGCGCGCCGTCCGAGCTCGTGGGCGCGGCCGATACCGCGCTCGCCGCCGCCGCGGCCGCCGGCGGCAATCGCGTGGCGGTGGGTCGCGAAGGACGCGACCCGGACGAGGTCCGCACCTGATGGCGCGGCTCGCCGGGATCGTCGAGACCGTCGTCGTCGCGGTGCTGTGGGCGGCGGTGGCCGTCGGATTGGCCGCGCTGGCGCTCACGATCCCCGTGTTCACTACCGCGACGAGCCAGTGGCTGGACGTGCCCACGAGCGCCGGGTTGAGCACGGCGGAGACCCTGCGACTCTCCGGAGCCGTGCGCTCGCTCGTGTCCGATCGCCGGTTCGACCCTCTGCCGGCCGAGTACCGCGGACACCCGGCGTTCGACGCCCAGGCAGTCAGCCACCTCATGGATGTACGGGCCGTCATCGGCGGAGCGCGGGTCGCTACTGGCGCGGCTGCGGCGCTGCTCGCGATCTGGGTAGGGTGGCGCGTCGGGCGGCGCCGGTGGGCGCGATTGAGGAGCGGCATGATCGCGGGCGGGTGGTTGACGCTCGGCGCGGTGCTGCTCGCCGCCGCGACGGCGGTCATGGACTTCGAGACCTTCTTCGCCTGGTTCCACGGGCTTCTGTTCAAGTCGGGAACGTGGACGTTCCCCGAGGACTCGCTGCTCATCAGGCTGTTCCCGGAGCGCTTCTGGGTGACCGCGGGACTGGCTTGGGGGGCTATCGCGGCCTTGACGGCGGTCGTGTTGCTTGTCGCCGTACGGCAGGTGCCAGGCGCTCGTGGACAAGAAAGCGATAGACTGCAAGAGCAAGACGTGTAAACTCAAGCGTGAGCACGGCTTGTGCGTGGTCGATGGGGGCATGTTCCCACTCGACGAGGGGCCATGGAACTGCGCGCATCGCGCACGAACTGAGAGGAGTCTCGGAATGGCAGCCAAAGAGGGTTACTGCGTGAAGTGCAAGGCCAAGCGTGAGATCAAGGACGCCAAGGATATCGTTATGAAGAACGGCCGCCCGGCCACCCAGGGCCTTTGCCCCGAGTGCGGTACCAAGATCTTCAAGATCGGCAAGTAACACCCCTCCGCGACGGTTTCCCCGCCGCGTTCTCGACTCGGAGCGCCGGTCCGCTGTACGCGGACCGGCGCTCCGCTGTTTGCCCGTCGCCGAGGCCGCGCGGTACACTACCCGGCGCGAGTCGCGGGCGTAGTTCAATGGTAGAGCGTCAGCTTCCCAAGCTGGATGTTGCGGGTTCGAGTCCCGTCGCCCGCTCCACACGATCGCTTCCGAAGGCCGCCCGCAGGCGGCCTTCGTGGTTTTGTGTGAGAAGTCTGCAGGGATCCGCCCCCGCGCATCGAACACACGTTCCATAGGATGTCGCCGCCCCTCCCTCACCGGCGCTCTACCGGCTCGAGGTGGAAGGGGCGATCTCATGTCCAGTAGTGGAAGGCGGCCGTCGTGGCCGTCGTGGATCATGGTCCTGGGCGCGGCCACGATGCTCACGCACGCGTGCGCCTGTGGACCGACCGCGTTCGCAAGCGGCACCTGGGTGCACCCCGTACGCGGACCCGTGCTCCTGGGGTATGGCGAGGCCTACCCTGCGCCCGGAGGCTCGGGGAGCCGCACACACTCTGGGGTCGACCTCGAGTGCGGTGAGGGAGACAGCGCGCTGTCATGCGAAGGCGGCACGGTGTCGTTCGCCGGCGCCGTGCCGAGCGACGCCGGCGGGCGCATCCTGGCCGTGACGATCGCGGGCGACGACGGCCTTCGCATCACGTACATGCCTCTGGCAACGGCGACTGTCGCCGCTGGACAGCGCATCGAGGCAGGCTCGACTGTGGGCGGGATCGCGGGCGCGGGCGACGCATCCAGCGCGGCTCCTCACCTCCATATGAGTGTGCGCCGGGGTGAGGCCTACCTCGACCCCGCGGGGATGCTGGCGTCGGCCGGCGGTTCGGGCGCCGGAGGCGGCAGCAGCGCCGTGAAGCCGCCTGTGACGGCGAGTCAGCCGGCCGTCGCACTGGCACCTTCACCCGCGGCACCGGCCCGAGTGTCCGCGCAGTCCGCGGTGCCGGCCGCCTCGGCGGCTGCCGCGGTCCCGGCTCCCGTCGCCGCGGTCGCGAGCCTCCCGTCGCTTCGCGCGGTGTCCTCGGTTTCGCCGGAGGCTGCCTTGCGCGCGGTCAACGGGCGCGTCTCGCTGCTCTCGCCGATGCCCGTCAGTGCGGGCCGGCTCGTTCCCGTGCCCCACGCGACAGGCCTCACCGCGTTCACAGAGTCCTGGTCTTCAGCTTCGCGCGCGTTGACGATCGCGTGCGCGGGGCTCGCGGTCGGGCTCGGAGGGCTGGCTTGCACCTGGCGGTCGTTGCGTACCGCAGCGGGGAATGCGGCCTCCATCACGATGGCTGGCGCTCTCGAGCCAGCCGCGAACACCGCGCGGCGGCGGGCATGATCGCGCCGCGGCGGTCCACATTCGTCAGGAAGCCGGAGTGTCAGACCCGGGGGTCACGCTCGTCCTTGTGGACGCGGCGGGTCGATGCTATGCTTCGGCAGTTCATTTCCTGTCCCGGGCTATTCCTTCACTTGTCCCGGGGCCGCACCAGTCCAGGGGAGGTGAAACAGTGAAGGCTTATGAGCTTATGCTTCTGATCGACCCCTCGCTCGACGAGGAGGCTTTGGCAGCGGTGGTCGAGAAGACCGCCGGTGTCGTGACCTCCCAGGGCGGAGTCGTGGATTCCACAGAGAACTGGGGCAAGCGTCGTCTCGCCTACGAGATCGACGGCCGCACCGATGGTGATTACACCGTCATGCAGTTCCACGCCACTCCCGCATCCATCGCCGAGCTTGACCGCGTCCTGCACATCACAGACCCGGTCGTCCGCTTCATGATCGTCCGTCGTGACGATCTGGGGTAGCGGACGGCGCGGGATAGACGCGCATCATTTGAGATCGAGACGAGGTGGATCGAATGAGCATCAACAGGGTCATCATCACAGGCAACCTTACCCGTGACCCAGAACTGACCCGTTCGCAGAAGGACATGCCCATCCTCAAGATGGGTGTGGCCGTCAACGACCGTCGCAAGAATCCCGCGACGGGCGAGTGGGAAGACAGCGTCAACTTCGTGGACGTCACGATGTTCGGGACGCGGGCCGAGTCGGTGTCGCGGTTCCTGAACAAGGGCAAGGCTGTGGCGATCGAGGGCAAGCTGCGCTGGCACCAGTGGGAGTCGCCGACCGGCGAGAAGCGCTCGAAGCTCGAGGTCATCGGTGACGATATCGAACTGCTCGGCGGCCGCGACAGTGGCCGAGACAGCGGTAGCAGCGGTGGTGGAGCACCTCGCTCCGAGGCTCCCGCGTACACCGACGCTCCGGCAGATCTCCCGCCCGGCGAGGACATCCCGTTCTGACGGCACGGCATCGCAAGACACGCACCGCACGGGCGGACCCCTCCCGCCCCTCGGTGAGCACACACCCGCGCCCTGGCGATCAGGGTCGCCGGAAGGAGGTATGAGGGACATGAGCGAATACGCACGCAAGCCGAAGCGCAAGTTCTGCGTCTTCTGCAAGGACCACGTCGACTTCATCGACTACAAGGACGCGCAGCTGCTCCGCAAGTTCATGACCGACCGCGGCAAGATCAAGCCCCGCCGCGTGACGGGCACCTGCGCCCAGCACCAGCACCTGGTATCCATGGCCATCAAGCGCGCTCGCGAGATGGCACTGGTTCCCTACACGGTGCCGGTCATCAGCAACAAGGTCGAAGGCAAGGGCAGGGGACGCGGCTAGCATGAGCGCCCGGTCCATCGCCATACGCGACCTCGTCTTGTTGAGCGTGTCGTGCGCCGCGTCGGCTGTCGTGGGTCTGTTGGTGCCCTTCGTGGGCATCCCGATCGCGGCACTGGCGCTCGCGCTGATCTCGATGCGCTTCAACGCGTGGACGGGCGCGGTCGTGGCGGTCATCGCCGCGTTGGCGGCGGTGCTGGCGATCGGTCAGCCGCTGCAGGTCATCGCGCTCCTGCCGGCCCTGCTCATCGCCGGACCGTGGGCGACCGTCGCACTCAAGCGGCGGCCCGCCCTGCAGGTACTTGCGGTGACCGTGGCCGTGCTGTTCGTCTCGGCGATCGCGGTCGACGTGGTCGCGGGTGCGCTGCAGCATATGGATCTGGCGCACTACCGGATCGCCGAGGTCGTGCTCCTCAAGAAGACGATGCTGGCGTCGGTGGCGCCCAGTGTCACGGCCGCGCAAGCGAAGGCGGCTGTCGACCTTGTCGGCACGACCTGGCTGCAGTTGTGGCCGGCGATCTACTTCATGATCAACGGCCTCACGGCACTGCTGAGCATCAAGGCGGTGGCGTGGGCCGGAAGGCGGGCTGGGGCCGGAACGGCCGTCTTTCCGCCGGTCGCCGATCTCGACCTGAACGGTAATTGGGCGTGGCCCGTGATAGGCGGACTCGCGCTCATGGCGGCAGCCATGTTCATCCACCAGCCCGACGGATGGGTGTACGCCACCGGATACAACCTGGTTCTGATCAGCAGGTGCGTTCTGTTCTTCCAGGGTGTCGGCACGTTCGCGGCGCTCTATCGCAAGGCGGGAGTCGGTCGCGTCACCCGCGGTATCGGGTACGTCTTCCTGACTCTCTCGGAACTCGTTGTGCCGGTCGTCAGCCTCCTTGGGCTCGTCGACCTGTTCGTGAACCTGCGCAAGTTACCGCGTGATGGCGCTGGCGCTCCGCGTTCTGTTGAGGGCGGCGCCGGCAGCGTCTAGAGTGGAATGACACTTCGGCCGCGGGGCGCGTATGCGCTCAGGCGGACCGGAAGCGATGAAGGAGCAAGCATGAAAGTCATCCTGACGCAGGAGGTCAAGGGACGGGGCAACGAGGGCGACGTCGTAGACGTGGCTCGAGGCTTCGCCGTGAACTACCTGCTGCCCCGCAAGATGGCCATCCAGGCCACCTCGGGCAACATCAAGCAACTGGACTCCCGCAAGGGCAACATCCAGAAGCGCAACGACGATCGACGTGTGGTCGCCGAAGGCGCCGCTGGTCTGATCGCCGGCAAGGCGGTCGCGATCGCTGTGAGGGCGGGCGAAGACGGCAAGCTCTTCGGCTCCGTGACCCCCCTTATGGTCGAGGCCGCGGTGCTCGCACAGCTCGGCGTCGAGGTGGACCATCGCAAGATGGACCTCCACGGCCACATCAAGAAGACCGGCGACTACCCCGTGACCGTCGGCGTGTTCTCCGACGTCAAGGCCGAGGTCCTGGTCCGCGTGGTCGCCGAGGGTACCGACCTCAAGGCCGCGGCCGCTCAGGCCGCGCCCGTCGAGGAAGCCGCCCCGGTCGACGAGACCGTCGAGGCCGAGTCCGACGATGTCGACGAGCCCGACGACGCGGATGAGTCCGCGCTCAACGAGCCGGCCGTCGAGGCATAGCAGCGCTACCAGCACGACCGTTCGCGATCGGATGCAGGGTCGGGCGGGCGCGGGCCGCGATGGTGGCGGCCGCGCCCGACGGTTCTGCCCTTCACGGAAGCGGGGCAGGCGGATGGCGGACGACAGGCGCAGATCTCGCGGCGGTGATGCACCTTCGGGCATCGACCGGGTGCCCCCGCACAACCTCGACGCCGAGCAGTCGCTGCTCGGCGCGATGTTCCTGTCATCCGAGGCGGCCGGCACCGGCATCGAGCAGGTCAAGGCCACCGACTTCTACCGGCAGGCGCACGCACGTATCTTCATGGCGATCGAGCATCTCTTCTCCCGAGGCGAGCCGATCGACGTCGTGACCGTCGCCGACAGGCTCGAAGCGTCGGGCGAGTTGGAGCAGGTCGGCGGCAAGACCTACCTGCTGGAGATCCTCAACACGGTGCCGATGGCGGCCAACGTGGCCAAGTACGCTTCGATCGTGAAGCGCACGGCGCTGCTTCGCCACCTCATCGAGGCGGCCACGGATATCGCCACCATCGCCTACGAGGGACCCGACGACGTCACCGAGGTCATCGATGACGCCGAACGGCGGATCTTCGAGGTCACCAACCAGCGCGTGTCGAGCAACTTCAAGCCGATCTCACTGCTGCTCGAAGAGAACTGGATCACGATCGAGGAGCTCTCAAAGCAGCAGGCGCACATCACAGGCATACCGAGCGGGTTCGCCGACTTGGACAAGCTGCTCGCCGGCTTGCATCGCGGGGACCTCATCATCCTGGCCGCGCGCCCGTCAGTGGGAAAGACCGCCTTCGCGCTGAACATGGCGGTCAACGCCGCTATCAAGGTGTCGGACGCCGGCGTGCGAACCACCGTCGCGGTGTTCAGCCTGGAGATGTCGTCCGAACAACTCGTCCAGCGCGTGTTGGCGTCAGAGGCCCGGGTGGATTCCCAGGCCATGCGCACCGGCCGCTTCGCCGACTCCGACTGGCCCAAGATGTTCGAGGCGATGGGCCGCCTGGGCAAGTGCGACCTGCACGTCGATGACACGCCCGCCATGTCGATCATGGAGGTCCGGGCCAAGGCGCGCCGCCTGTTCCACGGCAAGAAGGCCGGCCTGCTGATCATCGACTATCTGCAGCTCATGCAGCCGCAGCGCTCGCGCAGCGAGAACCGGCAGGTCGAGATCGCCGAGATAAGCCGCGGACTCAAGATCCTGGCGAAGGAGCTCTCGATCCCGATCGTCGCGCTCTCGCAGCTCTCGCGCGCCATCGAGCAGCGCGCGGACAAGCGGCCGCTGCTGTCAGACCTTCGCGAGTCCGGTGCCATCGAGCAGGACGCCGACGTGGTCATGTTCATCCATCGGGACACCTACCATCGCTCCGACGACTTCGGCGGCGACGACGACGCGAAGATGCCCCCCAAGGGCGAGGCGGAGATCATCGTGGCCAAGCACCGCAATGGGCCCACCGGGAGCTGCAACCTCATCTTCCTGGACCAGTTCACGCGCTTCATCGACGTGACCCGCACCATCTAGATGAACGTGCCGGCACACTACGACGCGATCATCGTCGGCGCCGGACCGGCCGGCATCTTCGCGGCTCTCACGCTGTCGCGTCGAGGCGCCGAACGCGTGCTGATCCTCGAAAAGGGCAAGGATCTCGAGAAGCGGAAGTGCCCGGCCAGGCGCACCAGATGCATCAACTGCCCGACGTGCGCGATCATGACCGGATGGGGCGGTGCCGGCGCCTTCTCCGACGGTAAGCTCACGCTCACCTCCGAGGTCGGTGGCTGGCTGTCGGACTACGTCGCCGCCGATGCGCTCGACGCGCTGCTGGCCCGGGCCGACGACATGTGGGTCGAGTTCGGCGCCACCACCGAGGTGCACGGTCCCGACCCGGACACCGCCGCGCGCCTCATTCACGAGGCGACACTCGCCGACATGCAGCTCATCCCGATGCGCGTACGCCACATCGGCACCGACCGGTCGCCCAAGGTGCTCGGCGCGATGCGCGAGGCACTGGAGGCGGAGGGGGTCGAGGTCCGCACGGACACCGAGGTCACACGGATCCTGGTCGAGGGAGGCCGCATCCGCGGCGTCGAGCTGGCGACCGGCGAGCCGATCCAAGCCGACGCCGTCATCGCCGCGCCGGGCCGCGAGGGCGCGGACTGGCTGGCCGCACAGGCGCGCGAGCTCGGCCTCGGACTCAAGAACAACGCAGTCGATATCGGCGTGCGGGTCGAGGTCCCCGCGCCCGTGATGGAGCGCCTCACCGACCCGCTGTACGAGGCGAAGCTCATCTACCACTCCAAGCAATTCGGCGACCGCGTCCGGACCTTCTGTATGAACCCCTACGGCGAGGTCACCACCGAGAGCTACGGCGGTATCGTGACCGTCAACGGTCACTCTTTTGCCGAGGAGAGGACCGCGAACACCAACTTCGCCGTGCTCGTCTCCGTGGAGTTCACCGAGCCGTTCGACGAGCCCATCACGTACGGCGAGTCCATCGCCCGTCTGGCGAACCTGCTGGGTGAAGGGATCCTGGTGCAGCGACTCGGCGATCTGAAGGCCGGTCGCCGCTCCACGCCGGCGCGCATGAAGCAGTCCGTCATGGAGCCGACGATGCCGCAGGCCACCCCGGGCGACCTCGCGTTCGCGCTGCCCTACCGGCACATGGCGCAGATCATCGAGTTCCTGGAGGCGATGGACAAGCTGGCGCCGGGCGTCGCGGGACCGGGAACTCTGCTGTACGGCGTCGAGGTCAAGTTCTACTCCTCGCGAGTCACCGTGGACCGCGACCTGATGACCGCCATCGACGGCCTGTACACCATCGGCGACGGGGCCGGCATCACCCGCGGTCTGCTGCAGTCATCCGCGAGCGGGATCGTCGTCGCGGAAGCGATTCTAGCGAAGAAGATCTAGAGCGGAGCTTGGTCCGCGAGCGTACGCGCGGCTACCGCCCCGGGTCTCCGAAGTACTTCCAGTAGATCCGCCAGAACGACGTCACCCCTCCGAAGTGCGGCGTGTACCGGTACTGCGCATGGGTCGACGCGTTCGTGGGGTACACGGCCGTTCCGTCTATGGTGATCGAGATCCCGGGCCGCCAGAAGGCGCGGTTCGAGATGAGCTTGCTCGCGCCTCCCCAGATCTGGTTGCCGAACCCCTGGTACTGGGTGTATGTCACGGAGTCGGTCTTGCCGCAGCCCATCGCCCAATCGAGTCGCGAAGACGGCGCCGAGACCGGTTGCGTGAGCAGCGACTGCTCCTTCTGCAACGTCACGAGCACGACCTTCGGGCTCACGCCCCAGGCCGCGCACGCCTCGGCGATCATATGCGCTGCTGTCATGCGCACGCCACTGTGGTCGGGGCCGCTGTAGGACTTGAGGGACCCGGACTGATTGTCGAGGAACGCTTGGATCGTGTCCGCGGACATCGAGCCGACGTCCAGGTAGGCCGCGTCCGAGATCACAGTGTTAGGGTTGAAGGGTACCGGTGGCGCTGGATACCCGCTTCCGGATGCCGCAGCGGCAGCGGCAGCAGCAGCGGCAGCAGCCTCCTGCTGCGCAACGAGCACGGCGACGTCAGCGGCCAGCGATGCGACGAGCTTCTCCTGCTGCGCGGTGTACGCCTCGATCTGCGCCTTGCGCGCGTCTGCCAGCTGCCTCAGCTCGATGAGCTGCGCCTGTCGCGCCTCCTGCTGCTGCTGCAGGACCAGGCTCTCGGACCGGCGTGCGGTCACGTCGTTGAGCAGCCGCGCGTCGTTGGCCTGGATCACCTCGATCATCGTCATGCGCTCCGCGAAGTCCTGGAGCGAGCGGGTGCCGAACAGCACCTCGAGGTAGTCGAAGCCGCTGGACTTGTAGAGTGCCACCGCGCGGAGGTTGAGGAGGTCCTGGTCACCCTCGACCTCGGCATCGAGCGCGGAGATCTTGGCGCCCGTCTCCAGCACCGACGCGCGCACAGCATCCAGCTCGGTCCCGACCTGGTCGGACTCGGCGAGCTGGGCGGTCAGCCGGCCGCGGAGCGCGCTGAGCTGCACTTCGGCCGACGCCGCGGCCGCCTGCTTGTCGGCAAGGGGAGTGGCGGAGGCCGTCGCGCTCATCGGGCCTAGCGCCATGGACACGGCGAGGCACAGCGCGAGGAGCGACGCCGCGAGGCGGTGGGGTTGGCGAAGGTGACGCTCGACGGGATCCATGTCCCGCATGATACCCCGCCCGGGGGAGGGGCCGACCTGTCCGGGCGGCAGTGGGAGCCCCGGCGGCATCCGCACCGGTTGCTGTCTCTGCAGGCTACTGGTTCTGACCTCGCACGTGGACGCGGCCATCGTCTTGCCAGTCCTGCCGTCGCCGGCCAGGGTCGTCGTGTCGTTCGCACGGCGAGCCACGAACCGCTATCTGGTCGAGAATGGCATCCCGCGGGTGGTGCTTCCTGGTGCGAACGAACACACGCGTCCAACCTGACACGTTCAGGGTTTGCGCTACACTGGACTCCCCATGAATCAGGCTCGACGCAACACATAGGCTGGAGAACATGTGAGCAGCAGCGTGCGTAAACTGGCAGCAAAGGTCTATTTCAAGATCATGGATGTCATGCATCGCCCATTCGTCAAGAGCTCTGCTGATGATCCGTATCACGCCATCTTCACGGAGTTTGTCTCTCTCAGCAGAGAAGCACCTTGTCCATCGATCTTGGAAATAGGTTCAAGAAACGTCACAGGCGTCACATACAGAGACCAATTCCCCGGCGCTGAAGAGTATGTGGGTTTCGATCTACTTGCGGGAGACGGCGTGGATGTCGTTGGAGATGCGCACAGGCTCTCAGAGAGTCTTCCTTCGGAGCATTTCGATCTTGTCTTTTCGATATCGGTATTCGAGCATCTCTTGTTTCCTTGGAAGGCGGTCCTGGAGATCAACAAGGTACTGAAGACAGGCGGCTATGTCTTCGTGGCGACGCACGTCGTATGGCCGGCACACGAGCTGCCGTGGGATTTCTGGCGCTTTCCCTCCAGCGGATTCCACGCGCTGTTCAACAAGTACACCGGATTCGAGATCGTCTCCCTTGCCGAGGGATTGCCCTGCACTACCTACTCGCTCGTCGATGATGCTCCGACACGAGGAAACTGTTTCGGAACGACGAACCAAGGGGTTTCGGTGATCGCGAGGAAAACAGGCAACTATCGTAGCGACCTGTTGAAATGGGACATCGACGTATCTGATGTGGTGGACACGATGTACCCGAGCGGGCAATCCGGCTAGCGAGCCGTTCCGCCGGACCAGATCTCCCCGAAGCTATCCCTCCCAGCCCATGACGGCGAGCATCGCGTCGACGATCGGGCGGTCGTCGGCCGGGCCGTCCATCACCATCGAGGTCATGAAGTAGCCGACGTACAGGCTCATGAAGGCGCGGACGCGGCCACGAACGTCCTCCCCGCTCCTGTCGACCCCGAGCGCCGCGTCCACGATGGGCACCATCGCCTCGAGCCTCGCCACCATCGGGCGGGCGAGGTGGATGCGGAACGTCTCCTGGAACGCGGCTTTGTGCGGAGCGGCCATCATGAGCGTCCCGATGATCGGCTTGGAGGCACGCCTCCCGGCCTCACGCCTCCGCATGGCGACGAGCTCCGCCAGCGACTCGCGCAGATTCGCGGGGTCCATGCGGTCGAGCAGGGCCGCTGTCTGCTCGACGACCCGGTCGCCCGCCAGCGCGACGAGGTCGGCGAACAGCGCCTCCTTGCCGGCGTAGTGCCGGTAGAGAGCCGGCTCCGTCACGCCGAGCCGGGAGGCGATCTCACGCATCGTACCGCCGTCGTAGCCCTTCTCCGCGAAGACGCACAGCGCGGCGTCGAGCACCTCGCCGCGGCGTCCCTCGACGAACTGGGAGAAGTAGGGCGGGACTTCGGGGCCGCATCCCCTGGCCGGTTTGATCATGCCCGGCCCCCTTGTTTGCCGACCAGGTGCACGAACGCATCCTCGAGGGTCGGCTCCACTCGATCGGTGCCGAGCACCCGGAAGCCCGCCGAGCCCAGCCGTGAGGGCAGATCGGCCTCGGCGGCGGAGCGCTCGCCCACGTTCACGTGCAGCATGGCGCCCTGCATGTACGCCTCCTTGATGCCGGGTTCGCCCTCGAGCGCCGCCAGCGCGCCCTCGCCGTCCGCGACCTCGACCTGCAGGATGGTGTCGCGCGCCAGCTCGTCCTTGATCTCGTGCGGGGTGCCTGCCGCGATGATCCTTCCGCGGTAGATGAACGCGAGGCGGTTGCAGTGGGTGGCCTCATCCATGTAGTGCGTGGTCACGAACAGCGTCACGCCGCCGGCGGCCAACTCGTTGAGCAGCTCCCAGAAGTGCCGTCGCGCGGTCGGGTCCACGCCGGAGGTCGGTTCGTCCAGGAAGATGAGCCGGGGCTCGTGGATGGTCGCGCACCCGAGTGCGAGGCGCTGCTTCCAGCCGACCGACAGGTTGCCGGTCAGCTCCTTCTCGCGGCCGCGCAGGTCGGCCATCTCAAGGATGTAGCCGCGGCGCTCGGCGAACTTGGCCGCGGACAGGCCGTAGATGCCGGCGTAGAACTTGAGGTTCTCATCGACCGTGAGGTCTTGGAACAGCGAGAACTTCTGCGACATGTAGCCGATGTTGGCGCGCACGAGTTCCGCTTGGCTGCAGATGTCGTAGCCCATGACCCGCGCGCCGCCGCCCGTGGGCTCGATGACGCCGCACAGCATGCGGATCGTCGTCGTCTTTCCCGAGCCGTTGGGCCCCAGGAATCCGAAGATCTCGCCCTTCTTGACCGTGAAGTCGATCCCGTCGACCGCGGCGAAGTCACCGAAGGACTTGCGCATCCCGGAGACCACGATGGCGTCGTCGGAGTGCACGAGGCTGTCCGGCACACAGGATTCGGGTTGCTGTGGGTTCCAAGGCATCCGCACGGTCGGGCACGCTCCCTAGTCGTTCAGCTTCTTCTGGAACCGGGACAGACCCAGCCCGAAGATGGCGATGGAGAAGATGATCATGGCGAGGAACTGGGGCCACAGGGCGACGAAACCCGAGCCCTTCACGAAGTTGGAGCGCACGATCACCAGGATGTAGCGCAGCGGGATCAGGTAGGTCAGCGGGATGAGGACCGCGGGCATGGAGCTCAGCGGGAACACGAAGCCGGACAGCATCATCGACGGCACCATCAAGAAGGTGCCCGCCTGCTGCGCCTGGTAGCGCGTCCGGGACATGAGCGAGACGAGCATGCCCTGGCCGAGCGCCGTGATCATGAACAGCCCGAGCCCGACACCCAGGACGGCGACCGACCCGGAGAACGGCACCTTGAACCACAGCGTGCCGACGGTGAACACCACAAGGATCTGGATGATCGCAACCGCCACGTACGGCAGCAGCTTTCCGATGAGGTACTCGGCCCGACCGATCGGCGTCACGAAAAGCTGCTCGAGGGTGCCGCGCTCTCGCTCCTTCACGATCGACTGGCTCATCAGGTTCTGCGTGGACAGCATCAGGATGAAGGCGAGGAGCGCGGGCACCATCGTGTTGACAGCGCGCATCGTGGGGTTGAACAGGACGCGGACACGAGCATCGACGCCCACCGGCGTCGTGACTCCGGGCTTGGCGGCCGGGGAGGGATACAGCTTGCTGCTCAGGTTCGCGACGATCGAGCCGGCGTACCCCTGAGCGACCGACGCCGTCTTGGCGTCCGAGCCGTCGACGATCACGGAGAGCTTGGTCGCCTGTCCCCGCCGAACCTTGTCCGCGAAGCCCTTGGGGATGATGATCGCGACCTGCGCGGTGTTGCCGTCGAGCGTCTTGCGCACGCCGGCCTCGTCGACCGGTCGCGCGACCGCCACGAAGTAGCCCGAGCTCGTGAAGCCCTCGACCACCCTGTGCGAGGCCGGCGTGCCGTCCAGGTCCAGGATCGCGGTCCGCAGGTCCTTCACGTCCGTGCCGATGACGTACCCGAACATCACGAGTTGGATGACCGGCAGCAGGAAGATGAGCGGGATCATCGACCGGTCGCGGAGGAGCTGGGTGAACTCCTTCCAGATCAGCAACCAGATACGTCTCAGTGACACGGCTGCCTCACGCCCTCTCTCGGTACAGCAGCGAGGACAGCACGAGCATCACTACCGCGTACACGGCGAGCGCGGCTATCTGCGGCCACAGCACGTCGAAGCCGCCGCCCTTCAGGAAGATCGTTCGCGTGATGACCACGAAATACCGCGCTGGGAACAGGTACGACACGAACTGGAGCACCGGAGGGATCGACGTCAGCGGGAACACGAAGCCCGAGAGCATGAACGCCGGCAGGAAGCTGATCATCATCGCGAGTTGGTTCGCGGTCTCGATCGACGACGCGCGCGCCGACACCACGAGCCCGAGCCCGAGCGCGCACAGCACGAACAGCACGCTCGACAGTGCGAAGAGGACCACCGACCCGCGGAAAGGCACCTGGAACACGACCAGTCCGATGCCTGAGATCACCACGACCTGCAGCGCCGCGATGCCGGCCCAGGGCAGCACCTTGCCCACCATCAGCTCGATCCTCTTGATGGGTGAGACGACCAGCTGCTCGTAGGTGCCCTGCTCCTTCTCGCGAACGAGCGTGTTGGCTGTCTGCTGGACCGTCGTGATGGTCAGCAGCAGCACGATCAGCCCCGGGACCAGGAACGCCGATGAGCTGCCCTCGGGGTTGTACCAGACGCGTGTCAGTGCGCTCAGCCCGCCACCGGCCAGGTTGACCCCCTTCGCGTCGGCCTGGTCGGTCGCCACCTTGAAGCCGTACACCCGAGACAAGCCCGTCGCATACGCCTGACCGAGCTGCGCCGAGTTCGGCTCCGCTCCGTCGATGAGCACCTGCACCGGACCGGGCCGACCCGCCGTGATCGCGTCGCCGAAGCCCGGCGGCAAGACGACCACCGCGACGTCCTCGCTGCGCGAGAAGACGCCGTCGACCTGACTCATGGCGCCGAGGTTCTGGGTGATCTTGAAGTAGTTGGACTGCTGCAGCGTGTTGACGTACTGGCGGCTCGCCACGGAGTGGTCCTGGTCGAGCACCGCGGTCGGGATGTCCTTCACGTCGAACGACACCGCGTACGCGAAGAGGAACAGCTGGAGCAGCGGCATGGCGAGCACCGCGATGAGCGTCCGCTTGTCGCGGATGATGTGTAGGAACTCCTTGCGGGCGATGGCGAGGATGCGCCTCATTCGGGCACCTCCGGCCCGGCCGCCCGGTCGTCGCGTTCGGGCAGGTCGACGCTCGGGATGAGTGTCGCGAACGCCATCTCCAGGTCCGTGGCGGTGGGCCGCACGTGCTCGACCACGAGTCCGCTCGACGAGAGCAGCGCACGCATCTCGCCTTCGCACGCACCGTCGTCTTCGCAGTCCACGAGAGTCCGCAGCATCTCGCCGGACACCTCGATGCTCCTGACGTACGACAGCCGCTTGAGGACAGGCATCGCAGCCCGGTAGTCGCTCACGGCGATCTCCACCACGCGGCCGGGCACGCGCTTCTTCATGCCGGTCGGAGTGTCTCGCAGGATGATGCGGCCCTGCGCCATGAACGCGATCTCGTTGCAGCGGTCGGCTTCGTCCATGTAGGGCGTGGCGACGAAGACGGTGATGCCTTGCCGGTGCAGCCCGGCGATGATGCGCCAGAACTCGCGGCGGGACACCGGGTCGACGCCGGTGGTGGGTTCGTCCAGGAAGAGCATGTCGGGCTCTGAGATCAGCGTCGCGGCCAGGGCGAGCTTCTGTTTCATGCCGCCCGACAGGAACTGCGCCTGGCGCTTCTGGAACTCGGTGAGGCCGGAGAACTCGAGCAGACGCTCGGCGCGCGCGGCCATCTCACGGCGCGGCACTCCGCGCAACTCCGCGAAGAAGTCGAGGTTCTCTCGCACCGTGAGGTCGCCGTACAGCGAGAATGCCTGCGACATGTAGCCGATCCGCGGTTTGACGGCGTGGGCTTCCTTGACGACCGAACGCCCGAAGACCAGAGCATCGCCGCTCGTGGGCGCCAGCACGGTCGCGAGCATCCGGATGAGCGAGGACTTGCCGGCGCCGTCGGGCCCGACCAGGCCGAAGACCTCGCCGCGCGGGATCGTCAGGGTCACGTCGTCGACAGCGGTGACCTCGCGGAACCTCCGCGTCAGGCCCCGGATGTCGAGCGCGAGCTCGCCCGTGTGAGGAGCCTCGGTCACTTGAGCACCACGTCGGCGGGCATGCCGGGCTTGAGCGCGGTGTCACCGTTGGTGATGCGCAGCTTCACCTGGTAGACGAGCTTGACGCGCTGGTCCTTCGTCTCGATGGAGGCCGGGGTGAACTCCGCCTGGGAGCCGATGAACACGACCTTGGCGTTGTAGGTCTTGGTCGTGGAGTCCGTGGTCAGCGTGCCGTCCTGGCCCAGCTTGACCTCACCGATGCGAAGCTCGGGCACGTAGATCGTGACGGTCAGGCTCGCCGGGTTGCTCACTATCGCCAGGGTGTTGCCCGGCGCGGCATTCTCGCCGACCTTCGCGGCGATGCTGGACAGCACGCCGTCCAGTGGGGAGGCGATGGATGTGTAGCCGAGCTGCACCTGCGCCAGCTGGATGGCGACGGTCGCCTGATCCAGCTGCGCTTGGGCCGCAGCCTTCTCGGAGGCCTTCTTCTTGTCCCTGATCGCCTGGTCAAGCGCCGCCTGCGCGGCGTTCGCGCCCGCCTGTGCCTGCTGGATCTGCAACTGGGCGGTCGTGGAGTCGAGGCGGTAGAGGACGTCGCCCCTCTTCACGGGCACGCCTTCTTCGGCCGGTGCTTCGAGGATCCGGCCAGAGGCCTGCGGAGAGATCGCGACCTGCTCGGTCTCGATCGTGCCGGAGCCGCCGAGCGCGTTGCTCGTCTTCGTCTGGCCCGAGTAGTACGTCCAGCCGTAGTACCCGGCGACGGCCAGCATCACGATGACGATGAGTATGGAGGCGATCCGTTTCATTCTTGTCCCTGCTCCTTCTGCTGTGCGCAAGCGCGCTTCCAGCCGCCGCCTCAGCGGGTGCTGATGGTCAGGTCCACGGGAGTCCCGTAGGGTGCCGCGACGCCGTCTTGGAGCGTGACGGTCACGCGGGTGGTGCGGGTCATGTGCACGACGGTGGTCGGGAACGAAGTGGGCGGGAATGTGGAATCGGTCCCGATCCGCGTGATCTCGCCGCGACAGCTGACGCCGGGTGCCGAGTCGTAGGTGACGGTCACGGGCGTGCCGACCTTCACTTGGGAGAGCTGGTCGGCGGTGAGATACGTGTCGACCAGTCGCGGCCCGTCAGGCCTGATGCGCGCGACGGGCGTGCCGACCATCGCGAGTTGTCCCCGCGGCAGCACATACGTGATGACACCGGTCACGGGCGAGGTGATGGTGGCCTGTGCGAGTCGCGCCTGCGCCAGCTGCACCCCGATGTCCTGCGCCCCGGCCAGGATCGCGAGGACGTCGCGCGCCGTCGTGACCTGCTTGCGCGCGGTGGTGAGCGCCGCCGCTCCGGTGTTGAGCTGCCCCAAGCCCTGCTTCAGCTTCACGAGGCCGGCGTCTATCTGGGCCAGCGCCGCCTTCAGTCTCGGGATGAGCACAGCCGGAGAGGGAGGCGAAGTCGGGCTGGCCGACGGAGGAGGGCCAGGTGGCATGTGCGCCGCGGCGGCTTCCAGCTGCGCCAACTGGGCCGCGAGCTGTGCGCGCTGCGCCACGACCTGCGCGAGGGTCCCGTCGAGCTTGGACCTGGCGGTGGCGAGCTTCGCCCTGTTGTCGCTGAGCGTCGAGAGCGTGTCGCGCATCACTTCGACGTCCGCGTGCCCTTTGCCCGCGTTCATCTGCGCCTGTGCGACTCCGAGCTTCAGCGCGGCGGTGTCGAGCGTCGCCAGAGGCTGGCCCGTCGTGACGCGGTCGCCTTGGGCGATGTAGACCTGCGCCACGGTGCCGGAGATCGTGGGCTGCCTCGACGCGCCTGCCGGGACGCGCCTCGCGGAAGACGAGCCGCCGCCCGCGGACAGTGAGGCGGACACCGGCTTGGGGATGCCGACCGAGAAGTCGGGAGTCGGGTACGTGATCCCGGGCGCGCGGATCACGCGGATGTCCGAGCGCACGTCGCCCGCCACCTGCAACATTCCGGGAGCCGCTTGGACCGACGCGCGTGCCCAAAGGAGCCCGACGACCGCGAGGACGAGAACGAGCCCCGCCAGCGGAACGATGTACGAACGTCGGGTCATGCTGCGCGGCCTCCTTCTCAAGCGAGCGCGATGTGTGCGCCGCCGAGTGCGGATCGAACCCGCGATCCACGGCGTAGTTATCGCTCACTAACATACCATCCTGGACCGGATCCCAGTCAATACCCGCCCCGACGTGGTCGGTCATGCAGCCGACCGGGTATCCTTTGCGCATCGCGTATCCGTACCCGAAAGGAGCGAAGCCGCGTGCCGGGAGCCACCGTCCACTTTCGCATGGTCTTCGAGATGGCGGGCGCAGAGGGGATGCCCCCGACCGACGCCGAGGCTGTCGCCACCGCGTGCATCAACGTCGACCAGCTGTGGCCGGGTTCCACGAAGCCGTGGCGCCACTTCAACCCGACCGCGTCGCTGTACTGGGCGCCCCGGTACTTCCGTGAGGCGCTCGCCGCCCGCGGCATCCTGCACCGCGACCCCGATGACTGGGCGAAGATGACGCCTGGGGCGCGGGCCGCGATCGAGAGGGAGACCCGCTCGATGCTCCGGACGTTCATGGCGAGTTGACCGAAGGCGCCGCCAGGCGCCCGCGCCTCCGCGCCCTTCGACTGGCGCTCGCCGTCTCGTTCAGCCATACTGCCCTCGCGCGCCCAGCGGCGCGCAGTGCGCGCCTGGGATGGCGCGACACACGGTCCGGGAGCGGCAAAGATGAGTCCGCGGGACCGAGCCCACCAGCAAGGAGTCTCGGAGAGATGGCGGGCATCACCCTTGTCGGCGCCCAGTGGGGCGACGAAGGCAAAGGCAAGATCACCGACCTCATCGCGTACGACATGGACTACGTCGTGCGGTTCCAGGGGGGCAACAACGCGGGGCACACCGTCATCCATGGCGACCGCGTCCTGAAGCTGCACCTCATCCCGTCGGGCATCATGTATCCGCACATCACGCCGGTCATCGGCAACGGATGCGTCATCGACCCCAAGGTCTTGCTCGAGGAGATGGACAAACTCGAGGCCGACGGCCTCTCCACGCACCGCCTGCTCATCTCGTGCAACGCGCACGTGATCATGCCGTACCACCGCGACCTGGACGGCGCCTCCGAGCGCCGCCTCGGCTCGCAGGAGATCGGCACCACGCGGCGCGGCATCGGGCCGGCGTACATGGACAAGGCGTCGCGGATGGGGATCCGCATCCAAGACCTCACCGACGAGCACATCTTCCGCAAGAAGCTCGAAGCAGCGCTGCTCGAGAAGAACGACATCCTCGAGAAGGTCTACGCCCTGCCGACCTACACGGTCGAGCAGATCGCCGAGGAGTACCTGGCGTACGCGGAGCGCATCAAACCGCATATCGAGGACACCTCGCTCGTGATCAACAAGGCGCTCGACGGCGACCAGTGGGTCTTGTTCGAGGGGGCGCAGGGTACGCTGCTCGACCTGGACCACGGCACGTATCCGTTCGTGACGTCCTCTTCGCCCACGGCGGGCGGCGCGTGCACGGGCGCCGGCGTCGGGCCCAAGCGGATCGACAGGGTCCTGGGCATCGCGAAGGCGTACATAACCCGCGTGGGCTCCGGCCCGTTCCCGACCGAGCTGTCCGACGAGACCGGCGAGCTGCTCACCCAAGTCGGCGGTGAGTACGGGACGACCACGGGCCGCCGGCGCCGTTGCGGCTGGTACGACGCGGTCATCGTGCGCTACGCGGTCCGCGTCAACGGGTTGACCGACCTCGTCATCACCAAGCTCGACGTGCTCTCCGCCGTCGACACCATCAAGGTCTGCGTCGCGTACGAATACGAGGGTCACCGCTACAACGAGCTGCCCGCGCACCAGACCGCGTTCCACCACGCCAAGCCGATCTACGAGGAGCTGCCGGGCTGGAAGGGCGAGGACATCACCGAGTGCCGCACGTTCGAGGAGCTCCCCAAGAACGCGCGCGACTACATCACGTATATCGAGGACCTGGCCGACGTGCCGGTCTCGATCATTGCCGTGGGGCCGAGTCGCGAGCAGACGATCATGCGACGGTGGGAAGCGCGGGCCTGAAGCAGACCGGCACGTCGGCCAGGGGTTGCGTTCATCGAGCCGATGCTTGCCAGTATCGTCCCGCGTTCGGTAGTGTGAACGCTGTCATCCACGCGGCAGGGCCGGGGCCCGCCGCTCCCACCAGGGGGGAACATGCGCAGACTGCTTCGCGCTCTTGTCGTCACGCTCGCGATCGCAGGGCTGCTGATGCCCGCAGGAATCGCGGAAGCGAAGGTCAAGAAGACGACCAGGCGTCGCTCCACGCGCAGCGCGCGCAAGGCGCCGAAGCCCGTGACTCCGGGCCCCTTGGCGATCGGGTTCACTGTTGCCACGCCCGCCATCGCACTCACCTTCGATGACGGAGCTGCGAACACCGCCGCCATCGTGTCGATTCTGAGGGCGCAGGATGCCAAGGGCACGTTCTTCGTATGCGGTGCCCGGATGGGCGAAGCCAGCGAGGTCGCTTCCGCAGTGGCGAACGGATTCGAGATCGGCAACCACACCTACGATCACGTGTCGCTCTACGGCCAGTCGTACGCCTACGATGCGGCGCAGATCGCCGCGACAAACAACTCCATCCAGGCCGCGACCGGGGTCCGTCCGGTGTGGGTCCGCTCGCGGAGCGGTCAGATCGACGCGACCGGCATGCAGGCCGTGCGTGACGCCGGGCAGTCGTACATCAACTGGGACGTCCACTCCCAGGACACCGACTGGTCGCTGACGTCGACGCAGATCGAGGCCAGAGTCGTCGGCTCCGCGCATCCGGGTGCTGTAGTGCTCATGCACGCCACCCGTCCGGAGACGCTTGTGGCGCTACCGGGGATCGTCGCGCAACTCAAGGCCCGCGGGTACCGCTTGGTCACGGTCAGCCAGCTGGCCGGCATGGGTTCGCCTCGCTTCAGCAGCGAGACGAAGGCGAAGGCACCCAAGAAGAAGTCCAAGCCGAAGGCGAAGGTGACTCGCCCGAGCGGCAGGTCGCGTTCACGGCGCCGGAGGTAGCGTTTCGGAATCCTCGCGGCATCTGATGCCGGATCACGCCCATTCATACTTCCCCTCAGCCTGTCCTTGCGTCCTGTAGTGCCGATTGCGTATCTTGGCATACGAGGCTAGGCGTCGCGTGGTGCGAGTCGGCTGAGCAGATGGGGGATTCCATGCGAAGAACGAACTTGAGCGCATCAGCGATGATCTTGGTGATCG
>JANYJF010000031.1 GCA_025361885.1 Coriobacteriia bacterium | reverse complement strand
CGCCGGCGCAGAACCGCTGGCCGATGCGACGGCTTGCCCTCCCATGGCGCGGTAGCGGAGCCCAGAAGGTCCGGACTCGGGCGCCCGAGCGCGTACCCCTGCCCGTATCGTATCCCGACCTCGCGCACGATCTCGAGCAGGTATTCGTTCTCCACGCACTCCGCGACCGTGGCCAAACCACGCTGCGCGGCCACAGACTGCACAGCCTCGAGCAGCGTCAGCTGGCGTGGGTCGGCCATCAGCGAGCGCACGACCGAGCCGTCGACCTTGATCCTGTCGACGGGGAGGTCTCGCAGATACGCGAAGGAGTTGAACCCGGCTCCGAAGTCGTCGAGCGCGAAGGAGCAGCCCATGTCGCGGATGCGCTCGATCCACCGCCTGGCTGCGGGCAGGTCGTGGATGACGGCCGTCTCGCTGACCTCGAACGATAGCCGATCGGCGGCCACATCCGCATCGGCCAGTTCGCTCGCGATATCGGCGAGCAGATGCTCGTCGCCCAAGTCGAGGCCCGACACGTTGATCGACAGGCGGGCGGCCGGCTCGGCACGCAGCGAGATGGCGGCCTGCCGCACCACCCACCGCGACAACTGTGGCATCAGGCCGGTGCGCTCAGCCACGCTGATGAACTCGCCGGGTAGCGTCACACGCTGGTCGCGGTCCACAAGGCGGAGCAGCGCCTCGGAGTACGCCAACTCGCCCGTCTTGAGGTCGAAGACCGGCTGATAGTGGAGAACGAGCGCACCGTCGCGCATGAGCGCGTCCCTCAAGCGCGCGACCATCAGGCCGCTGCGCGAGTCCACGTGCTCGTCCGGGTACTCGGAATGCCACGTGAGCACCCTGTGCCCACCCGTCTCCTTCGCCCGGTACATGGCCGAGTCCGCATGAGAGAGCGTGGTCTCGCAGTCGGTGTCGCCGTCGACTTCCACGAGCCCGATGCTCAGGCCCAGCCGGCTACCGGGCGCCATGGGGATGGCAGCCTCGCGCACGGCGTCGAGCAGCCGGTCGGCGACGGGCTTGGCGTCCTCGAGCAACGCATCGGGCAAAAGGACGGCGAACTCGTCGCCCCCGTAACGGGACACCAGGTCGTCGGCTCGCAGTGCGTCGACGATGAGGCCCGACACCTGCACCAGCGCCCGGTCGCCCTGAGCATGTCCTTGTGTGTCGTTGATCGTCTTGAAGTCGTCAAGGTCCACGAACATCACGGTGGACGGATGACCGCGCCTCGCGTGCGCGACCGACCGCGTGAGCGCGTCCTCGAAGACACGGCGGTTCGGCAGACCCGTGAGAACGTCGTGAGTGGCGAGATGCTGCAGCCGCTCCTTCTCACGTTTGCGCTCGGAGATGTCCTGTGCGGACCCGATGAAGCCGCCGAAGGCGCCATCGAGGTCATCGAACGGTCGCCCGCTGTCCAGGACCCACCGGTACTCGCCCGTGTGGTGACGCAGCCGGTACTCGATCTGGAATCCTGCCTGCGCCTCAACGGCCGCGCGGAACGCCGCCACATGGCGCTCACGATCGTCAGGATGGATGTCCTCGAGCCACCCGTCGCCCCGCTCTTCGCCCAGCGTCCGCCCCGTGAACTCGAGCCAGGAGCGGTTGAAGTAGTCGACGGCGCCGTCGGGGCCGGCACGCCACATGAGCGACGGGAAGCCCTCGAACAGCGTCAGATAGAAATCGCGGGACTGGGCGAGGGACTCCTGGACCCATTTGATCTCGCTGATGTCGCCGAGCATCATCGTGACGTGTCCAGGGGTCGGGCTGTACGCGGAGACCGAGTACCAGCGCCCGAGCGACTCGGCCAGGACGTCGAATTGCGCTGGCTCGCCTGTCACAGCGACGCGGTCCAGTTGCCCGAGCCAGTCGAACCTCGAAGACTCGATCCCCGGCAGGACCTGCGTCAGTTTGCGGCCGACGATCTCGGCCGCCGCCAAACCGGCGAGAGCCTCGAAGGCCCCGTTCACCTCGAGCAGAACGTAGTCCGAAGGCCGGTTCTTGCGATCGAGCGCGGCTCGCATGTAGGCGAACCCGGTCGTCATGTTCTCGAACAGCGACTGGTACTTGGACTGGCTCCGCCGCAGCGCATCCTCCGCGTGACGGCGATAGGTGAGGTCCGTGAGCATCACGAGGGTGCCGGTGTGGACGCCCAAGCCATCCACCAGCGCGCGCAGTCGGACCTGCAAGTAGCGGGTACCCTTGCCGGTCTTCATCTCGCGCTCGAACGATGTCTCAAGGTCGGATCCGCTGACGAACGCCTCGATCTCGTCGGCCAGCACCGGCATCCGCTGCCGACGGTCGCGCGGGGTGTGGAGACCGAACCTGCCTCCAGCGATCTCGCCGAACAGTACCGTGGCCGCACGGTTCGTTGAATCGACCCTGCCGTCCGGCCCCAGGAAGAACACGGGGATCGGCATCTCCTGGAACGCGGCGACATAGTGGTCGCGCGTCAGTGCAAGCTCGGCGTTGTGCTCACGGATCGCGATGACCTCATCGTCGGGCGAGCCGGTCGTCCACTCCGCGATGCAGCCGACCTCGAGCCGGTCGAAGTACCGGTCCACGAACACCAGCGCCTTCTCAGTGTTCTCGGCTCCTAGGCCGCCTTGGGCGACCACGTCCTTGAACGCGCGCCGATAGTACTTGAGCAGCCCGATGAACAGGGAGAGCTCCGGGACCTCGGGACGCGCACGGCGCGCCCAGCGGGCGCCGAAGGAGGCGACGGGATCGTCGCGCGTCGCCTCCGTGGCGCGAAGGTCCGCCATGCCGCCGGTCAGCGCGAGGATCTGCGCCATCGATGCCGATGTGCTGGCGATCGCGAGGCGGTATGCGTCGTCGAGTGCCGGTATGCGTTGCGCGTAGCCGCTCGAGCGCCCGTACTCGAGCACCCGCCGCAGAAGCTCCTCCTCGCTTGTGAGGATGAGGCGTTTGAGGTCGTCCATCTGGCTCCGTCCCCTCACAACCCACGTCGCGGCCCGGCTCCGTCGCCGGCCCCCGAAGCGCCGTTGTGCGCTAGTCGGCTTCGGCCCGTGACGCCTCGCGCCTCATGATGCTCTTCTGCCGGACGTACTCGACCACGATCGGGATCGTGGTGATAACGACGACCGCGACAAGGACCAGCAGCAGGTTGTGCTCCACGAACGGTATGCCGCCGAACAGGTAGCCGCCGAACAGGAACAGCCCGACCCACAGGATCCCGCCCACCACGTTGTAGGTGATGAAGTGAACGTAGTCCATCTCGCCCACACCTGCGAGGAAGGGCGCGAACGTGCGGATGAACGGCACGAATCGCGCCAGCACGATGGTCTTGCCACCGTAGCGCGCGAAGAAGGCGTGCGTCCGGTCGAGGTACTCCTTCTTGAGCACCTTGCTGTTCTCGTTCTTGAGCAGCCGCGGGCCGATCGTGTGCCCGATCCAGTAGTTGACGGTGTCACCCAGGATCGCGGCGGCGCACAGCAGCAGGAACACCCACCCGATGCCGATGCCCTTCCCGCGGGCCACGAGGGCTCCCGCCGCGAAGAGCAGCGAATCTCCCGGCAGGAACGGCGTGACGACCAGGCCCGTCTCCGCGAAGAGGACAAGGAACAGCAGCCCGTAGAACCACGCACCGTACTGGAGGAGCAGGAGATCGAGATGCTTGTCTATGTGCAGCAGGTACTCGACGACTCGTGCGAGTGCTCTCATAGCGTGGTCCTGTCATCAAGGACGTGCGGGCGAGGGCCGGAATATCAAACGTTATCACATGCGCGGCGACGGCCCACTGCGGCGACACGGCCCGTTGCGGACCCGTCACGGTCGATCCCGGTACGAGGCGAAGATCCGTTCGACCTCGCCTTCCCAGAAGGACTGGTGATCGCTCACGTCGCGTCCGAGCTTCTCCGCCCAGGCGAAGTACCCCTCGCCCGGCAGTCTGTCCCCGCCCTTCTTGCACACCAGCGAGGCGAGCATGATCCCGCGTTCGTCGTCCTCCTCGGCGCAGATCTGACCGAGCAGCGCCATCAGCGACCAGGAGTAATGGCGGAACCGCGCGACAGTGATGTCTTCGCACAGGCCGGAGTACGTGGTGGTCTCGCGCCGGCGGGCGTGCGTGCGCAGCGTCTCCTTCGCCTGGACCTTGGCGATCTCCCACTCATCGTCGCTGTAACCCCAGGGCATGCTCGAGCCTCCTCGCGATGTCTTCGTGCCGGCCAAGTGTGCGAGGCACGGGGCGGACGCGCAAGCCGCGGCGGTATCATGAGTCGCCGGACGCTACGCATGACGAGGACGGACGACCGAGATGGACGACTACAGCATCCCCGATACCGACGAGGCGCTGCTCGCGGAGTGCGACGTGCAGACGTTTCGCGCCACCGGCCCGGGCGGCCAGGGCGTGAACACCACCGACAGCGCCGTGCGGCTGCGACACCGGCCCACCGGCACGGTGGTCGTGTGCCGCCGCCAGCGCAGCCAGCTGCGCAATAAGCTCGAGTGCCTCAAGGTGTTGCGATCGCGGCTGGTGGCTGCAGCCACACCGGTGGCGCCGCGGGTACCCACCGCCGAGCCGCGATCGGTGCAGCGGCGCGTTCTGGAGCAGAAACGGCGACGGGCCGCGGTCAAGCGACGGCGAGCGCGGCCGGCTACGGATGACGACTGAGAGCGCCGCCTGCGCGCCGCAAGGTGGGCGGATGCCAGGTAACGAAGAACGGGGCGGACCGCCCATGGCGGTCCGCCCCGTCGCACGAGGTCTGGTGGAGGCGCGGAGAATCGAACTCCGGTCCACGACAGGCTCCTAGGAAGCATCTCCAGGCTCAGCCGGCGTTACGGTCTCGGTCGGGGCTGCGCACGTCGGCAGGCGCGCCCTTTCCCAGGAAGGTTGGTTTCCCTTGCGGCATACATCCGTCAGCCGGTCGGTAGTCCCCTAGTTGACGTCGGATCCGGCACCGGGGACGGCATGCCGGGCGGCGTCGCTGACTATTTAGGCAGCGAGAGCGTAGTTATTGTCGACGCTTGGCGTCTGGTACCCCTGTTTAACGAGGCGAGGAGACCTCGGCCTGCTTCTTCCCTCAAGGCTATCGTGTCGAATCCAGTCGCCCCCAAAGGGGAGTGCTGCTCGAACTCATGTCAACGAGCTGCGCGCCTTGGGAGTATACCCCTCGAGGCGCGGCATGGCACCTGCGAGACATGAAGCGAGCCGCATGCCGCTGGTGCGCGGGCGCGGGGCTCATCGGTTCGAATGATGCGCGGAGACGCGCTAGTTCACGTCCTCACGCCAGAACCAGTCCGGCATCGTCGGCGTCGGTGTCGGGGATGCGATGGCCGCCCCGCCGTGACCACGGGCTCCAACGTCCCATGTGTCGATCGCGGGGATGACCTCCCACGGAGCGTACTCCTCCAAGACCGTGCGGTGGACGTCGATGGTCCCGCTGCGACGGCCCGTCTGGACGGTGATCGTGACCGGCGCCTGGAGGTCCACGGTCGCGTTCGCCCGGGGGCTCTGACCGACTACCGACCGTGAATCGGCCGTGGTCCTGCTGCGCCAGATGATGAGGTATGTAAGGTGCGCGTCCCTCAGAGCCTCGACCGCATCAGTCACGCTGAGATTCAGCGTGTTGGGCACGGTCGTGACTTTGCCACCCATCGACTTCGCCTCGACGAGCAGGCTGGTGGGAGCGGGTGCCGGAACGACCGGAGCGGGCTCCACCACAACGGGCTTCGCGACGACGGGCGTCACCGCAGGCGCGGAGGATCCTCGGCCGGGTGCCTGGTTGATGAGGCCGCTGATCGAGCTGCAGCCGGACAGTGACATCGACAGGGCGACCGCGCCCGCAAGCACGGCGGCCGCGGTGACTGATCCTCGAACGGTGATCCGCATCGCCGATTCCCCCCTCTTGAGACGCCGGGCTACTCCTTCTGGCGCTCTCTCAACGCGCGCTCAACGTCCCGCTGCTGGTCCTTCTCGGCGATGGCGTCGCGCTTGTCATAGAGTTTCTTGCCCCGCGCGAGGCCTATCTCAACCTTCACCAGGTTCCGAGACGTGAAGTACATGCGCAGCGGTATGAGGGTGTAGCCGCGCTCCTTCGTCTTGCCGAGCAGGTAGCGGATCTCCTTCTTGTGGAGCAGGAGCTTGCGCTGCCTGTCGGTGTCCACGTTGCCGCGGTTCCCATGGGAGTACGGCGCGATGTGCACGCCGTGCAGCCACATCTCCCCCCGCTTGATCGAGGCGTAGCAGTCACGCAGGCTGGCCTTGTTCTCCCGCAGCGACTTGACCTCGGTGCCCGTGAGCGCCATGCCGGCCTCGAAGGTCTCATCCACGAAGTAGTCGTGGAAGGCCTTCTTATTGGTCGTTATGTGTCGTTCGTCGACAGCCATGTATCCTCGCTTGAGCGAAACGCCCGTGTCGGGCGGGGCGAGCGTCTATTCTAGCCCAGCGGCGTCGCTCGTGGCCGATCGCGCGCATGCGAAGGCCCCGCAGAGCGGGCGCGCAGCGGGGCCTTCGCGCATAGCCTCGGCTGTGCGCCTACCGGGGCGTGAAGTCCGTCTTCGGATCGAGGTCCAGGACGTACCGCGTGAGCATCTTGACCGCGTCCTCGATGTCCGAGAGAGCCAGGACCTCGGTGGGTGTGTGCATGTAGCGCAGCGGGATCGAGACGAGCGCCGCCGCCTTGCCGCCGCGCGAGAGCTGGATGGCATTGGCGTCGGTGCCGGTGCCACGCGGCTCGGCGCCGATCTGGTACGCGACCTTGGCCTTCTCGGCGGCGGCCACCAGACCCTCGAACACCATCGGGTTGATGTTCGCGCCACGCGCGATGATCGGACCCTTGCCGCAGTCCGCCTCGCCATGGTTGCGCTTGTCGACGTCCGGATAGTCGGTGGCGTGTCCGACCTCGAGCGCGATGCCGACGGTCGGGTCGACGCCGTACGCGCTCGTCGTGCCGCCGCGCAATCCGAGCTCCTCCTGCACGGTGGCCGCGGCGATCACGTCACCCGGCGCGCCGCCGGCCTTCTTGACCTCCTCGAGGACACGGGCACAGATGTACGCGCCCATCTTGTCGTCGAAGGCGCGGGAGACCGCCATGCCGTCGCCGAACGTCTCGAAGCCCACGCCGTAGGTGATCGGGTCGCCGATGCGCACGAGTGCCTTCACGCGCTCCGCCGGCAGTCCGAGGTCGATGAACAGCTTCTCGATCTTGGTGACCGTCTTGCGCGCGTCTTCCTCGATGAGGTGGATGGGCAGACGTCCCATCACGCCGCGGAGCACGCCGGTCTTTGCATGCAGGTCGACCCGCATGCCCGGCAGTATCGCGGCATCCACCCCGCCGATCGCCTTGAATGCGATGAAGCCCTCGGGCGTGATCCAGTTGACCATCATGCCGACCTCGTCGATGTGACCGGCCAGCATCACGGACGGGCCCTTCTTCGCGCCTTTGCCCTTGCCGTGCAGCACGGCGTGCACGGAGCCCATGACGTTGGTAGTGACCTCGTCGGCGTGCTTGGTGACGAACTCGCGGAACACCTTTGCCGCGGGCTGCTCGAAACCGGACGGCGACGGGGCCTCGGTGAGGTCCTTGAGGAACTTCAGATCGGCGGGACGCATACGGAAGCCTCCTAGATGGATGAAGGGGTGCCCACGCAGTCTATCCCCGCCCGCGCCGGAGTGCCACCGGTGCGACCAGTCGTCAACGGTTCCTCACGCCCACTCCATCTCGATCCGGCGATCGGAGACCACCACGTCCGTGATGCGGACCTCGACCTCCTGACCCAGGCGCCAGGTCGCGCCGTTCTTCTCGCCCGTCAACATGAATCGCTCGGCGTCGAAGGCGTAGTAGTCGTCCTTCATGGCGGTGACGTGCACGAGCCCCTCCGCGGTGTTCTCCAGCTGCACGAAGGCGCCGAATGTGGAGACCGAGCTGATGATCCCCGGGAAGACCTCGCCGATGTGGTCGAGCATCAGCTCGCACAGCTTCACGCGGACCGACTGGTCCTCGGCCGACTGCGCCTCGCGCTCCATCACCGACGAATGCTCCGCGAGCCACTCCAGCTCGGGCACCATGTCGGCGGTCGGGGGCTTGTCGAGCGACTTGGCCAACTGCGCCTTGAGGAGCCGGTGGACGATGAGGTCGGGGTAGCGCCGGATCGGCGAGGTGAAGTGGCAGTACGCATCGCTGGCCAAACCGAAATGCGAGTCCAGGTAGTCGACGTAGCGAGCGCGCTTCAAAGCCCGCAGGAGCAGGGAGTTGATGAGCAGGCGCTCGGGCCGCGTGTGTGCGTACTCGACGATCTTCTGGAACGTGCGCGGGTCGGCCTCGCCGACGTCTTTCATGGGGTAGTCGAACTCCGAGAGGATGACCGCGATCTGGTCCAGGGCGTCGGGCTCGGGGTCCTCGTGGATGCGGTAGACCATCGGAGACTCCGTATCGCGCATGTGCCGGGCGACCGCCTCGTTCGCGGCAATCATCGCCTCTTCGATCATGTTCGTGGCCACGGAGCGTTCGCGCAGGGTCACATCGATCGGGCGGCCTTCGGCGTCGAGCCACACTTTGGGCTCGGCGGACTCGAAGTCCAGTCCGCCGCGGGCGACCCTTCGCTTCCCGATCGCAGTCGCCAGGATGCTGAAGTCCTTCAGCAG
>JANYJF010000018.1 GCA_025361885.1 Coriobacteriia bacterium | reverse complement strand
GACCGTGAACCCGTGCATGTCCTCGGACACCGAGTCCGACGTCTGGACGAGCATGCCGCCTTCGACCGATCGCATCTCCATGCCGGCACCGGCCGGGCGCACGCCGCCGGTCCTCAGCAGCCGGATGTTCTTCTTCTCCTGAAGGAGCGCGAGCGCGTCGGTGTCATAGTCGGGTGCGACGATGACCTCGACGAACTGGCTGCGTTCGTTGATCGCCTCGACCACGCCGAGCGGGATTGGCCGGTTGAACGCCATCACGCCACCGTAGGCGCTGACGGGGTCGGAGCGATGCGCCTTCACATAGGCCTCGACAACGTCGGAGGCCACGGCCACGCCGCACGGGTTGGTGTGCTTGACGATCACGCACGCCGGCTCGTCGAACTCGCGGACCGCCGACCACGCCGCGTCGGTGTCGAGGATGTTGTTGTACGACAGCTCCTTGCCGTGCAGCTGCTCGGCGCGCGCCAGGCAGTGCTCCGGCGCCTCCGCGTCGCGGTAGAACGCGGCGCGCTGGTGGGGATTCTCGCCGTAGCGGAGCCCCTGGACCTTGTCGAGGCGAACGCGGAGGTCCGCGGGGAACTCCACTTCGCCAGAAAGGTAGCGGTAGATGGCCGCGTCGTAGGCCGACGTGGTGCGGAACACCTCGCGGGCCAGGCGGGAGCGAGTCTCGAAGGTGGTGGCGCCGTCGTTGGCGCGCATCTCGTCGAGCACCGTCGCATAGTCCGCCGGGCTGCACACGACCGTGACCGAAGCATGGTTCTTGGCGGCCGAGCGCAGCATCGACGGCCCGCCGATGTCGATGTTCTCGATGGCGTCGGTGAGCGTGACGTCCGGCTTGGCCACGGTGGCCTCGAACGGGTAGAGGTTCACGACCACCATGTCGATCATGCCGATGCCGTGCGCCTCGGCCTGCGCCATGTGCTCGGGCTTGGAGCGGTCGGCGAGCAGTCCGCCGTGCACCTTGGGGTGCAGTGTCTTGACGCGGCCCTCCATCATCTCCGGGCAGCCGGTGAGATCGTCGATCGGCCGCACTGCGATCCCGGCGTCGGTCAGCGCCTTGGCCGTCCCCCCGGTGGAAACGATCTCAACCCCGAACCAGGCCAACTCGCGACAGAACTCCACAAGTCCCGCCTTGTCGGAAACGGATACCAGCGCCCTCTTGACCTTCACCAAGTCCATGTACTGCCCCTGTTGCTCTCAACGCGGTCCGATGCGCGCCATTGTACCCAACAGCGCCCCGCAAGGGTGCGCCGTGGCCTTACGAAGTGGTGCCCGGGCTGAACTGAGGGCTTCACCCGGGATGCCCTGCAGGGAGCCCCCGCAGGCAGGGAAGCGGCGGCGAAGCCGCTCGCTCCTCGCGAGGACAGCGACCGAAAGGTATCCCGGGTGAAGCCCGCCCGCAGACCCTACTTCTTGAGGATCTGCTCCCACTTGCCGCCCGTGACCTTGTAGGCGGAAATGGCCTGGTTCGTGGTGTCCCCGTTCGTGTCGAACCGGAACGTCCCGGTCACGCCGCTGAACTCCGTCATGCGGATGGCCTCCTCGACCTTCTTGCGGTCGGGCCCGGTCTTCAGCACGGCTTTCACGAACACCCACGCGGAGTCGTAGGCGTACGAGTCGTAGGCCTCGGGAGTCTTGCCGCCGTACTCCTTGCCGTACGCCGCCTTGAACTCGAGGCCTTTCGGCTGCTGCTCGAGCGGCAGTCCGAGACTGGTGCAGATGTCGCCCTCGGCTGCCACGCCGCCCGCGAGGCTGATGTAGTCGGGCGAGAAGAGCATGTCGCCGCCGATGACCGGCACCTTGAGGCCGGACTCCTTCGCCTGCTTGGAGAGGGTGGCGCCCTGCGTATGCGTGCCACCGAAGTAGATCGCCTGGGGAGCGAGCGGCTTGAAGCGGGTGACCAGCGCGCTGAAGTCGACGTCCTTGGACTGGACCTTCTCCTGCGCCAGCACGGTGCCGTCGTCCGCCTTGAACGCCTTGGCGAACTCGTCGGCCAGACCGTCGCCGTACGGGGTGCCGTCGCTCATCACGACGACCTTCTTGAAGCCGAGGTCCTTCGCGACCATATCCCCCGCGAAACGTCCCTGCGAGTCGTCCTTCGCGACGATCCGGTTCACGTTGGCCAGCCCCTGCGCGGTCAGCTTGGGGTTCGTCGAGACCGAGACCATCGCCATGTTCGCGGAGTTGTAGACGGGCGACGCCGGGATGGAGCAGCCGGAGTTGAAGTGACCGACCACGCCGACCACGCCCTTGTCACCTATGATCAGGTTCGCCACGGAGACCGCCTGCTTGGGGTCGCCCTGATCGTCCTGCGAGGCGATCTCGAAGGTGTACCCGGCCTTCTTGACCTCGGCCGAGGCATTGGCCTCCTTGAGCGCCAGCTTGACCGCGCGCTCCATGCCCTGTCCGTATACGGCGTTGTCGCCGGTGAGCGGGGCGGCGAAGCCGACCTTGACCGTCTTGACGGTGGCGGCGCCGTTGTCGGCGACCGGGGTCTGGCCTGAGCAGCCGGAGAGCGCGACCGCGATGAGCGCGGAGGCGGCGAGCATGACGAAGAGCCGGATATTTCGGTGCATGGACGGGCTCCTTCCGGGGTCCGGGATCCTGTGGTCCGGGCAGGCACGTCATCTTGCGCATGCCGGATACGAACCTGCTTCTATGCGTGCAAGCGCGCAATGCGCGTCATTCTACACGAACCACGATAGGTCAGGACACGTCCCATACGACGGCGAAGAGACCGGATACCCGCGCGGTCACGGGACCGCCCCGTCCCCGCAGCGCCACCGCCCCTCCGAACGCGTTCGTGACGAAGACCTCGTCGGCGGACTCCAGGTCCGCCAGGGTGAGCGGCGCGACCTCCGCATGCAGCCCGGCTCCGAGTGCCTCGCGCAGCACGAAGCGGCGAGCAACTCCGGCGATGGCCGGTGGTGCGGGCGGAGTGAGCAGCCGGACGCCGTCGACGAGCCAGATGCTCGCGCTGCCGCCGTCGACCAGAGCGTCGTCATGCGCGATGAGCGCCTGGTGGCCACCGAGCGCCCTCGCTTCGCGCTGGCGCTCGTCCCACCAGCCCCGGTCCGCCGGTTTCGCCGCGCCGTGGCCGAGCGGCGGGAGGTCCTCGCTTTCCACCACCACTCCCACCGGGCCGCCGGGCACGTCGAGCGAGGAGAGCCGGCGTGCCACATGGACCGCGATCTCGCCGCGCGGAGAGATCGTGAGCGTCAGGCGCAGGCGAGCATTCGCAGGATGACTACGCGAATGCTCGGCCGCTGCGAGCGCGACCAGATCGTCGGCCTCGGCCAGCAGCGTCTCGGACACGCAGCCCTCAGCGAGCCGCTCGCGGTGCAGTGGCCACAGCGGCACGCGTCCCCCGCCCACGACCCGGCACGTCTCCTTGAGCGCGACTGTAACAGCCGCGCGCGTGCCTGCGGCCGCGCTCTCTTCGCCCGGGTCTCCCATGCTCACGCCCTCGGCGCGATGTGCACGACCCGGTCCTCGCCTATCTCGACATGCCCGGCGGCGATGGCCGCGAGCGCCTGCGGGTAGAGTCGATGCTCGACCTCGTGGATCTTCGCCTCGAGGGTGTCGAGGGTGTCAGCCTCCCCGATGCGGACCGGCTCCTGCGCGATGATCGGGCCGTCGTCGAACAACTCGGATGCGAAGTGGACCGTGACGCCGGTGACCTTCACGCCGAACTCGAACGCGTCGCTGATGGCGTTGGCTCCCGGGAACGACGGTAGCAGCGCCGGGTGCAGGTTCACAACGCGGTCGGGATACGCGGCTAGCACGGCGCGACCCAGAAGTCGCATGTAGCCCGCCATCACCACGAGGTCCACCCCGTGCGCCAAGAGCGTCTCCAAGATGGCTGCGGTGAACAGCGACGGCTGCTCGAAGCGCGAGCGGTCCAGCCACACCGCGTCGATGCCGGCCTTGCGCGCGCGCTCCAGCCCGTATGCGGCCTCCTTGTCGGAGATCACGACGGTCACCTCGGCGTCGATCTCACCGGCCGCGCACGCGTCGATGATGGCCTGCAGGTTGGTGCCGCTGCCGGAGATGAGCACCCCGAGCCGCATCTTACGATCCTCGCTCACGATTGCCTCGACCGCCCCTTACGCATAGACGACCGCGCCGCTCCCCGGCACGATCTCGCCGATCTCGCTCACCGACTCGCCGGCGGCACGCAGCTTCACGGCGGCCTCCGGCGCATGCTTGCGATCGACCACGATGGCGAATCCGACTCCCATGTTGAACGTGCGGTACATCTCGGTCTCGTCGAGGTTGGCAGCCGCCGCCACGAGCCCGAAGATCTGCGGCACCTTCCACGAGCCGCGGACCACGCGCGCGTCAACGTGCGAAGGCAAGCATCTGTCGAGGTTCTCGGTTATTCCGCCTCCCGTGATGTGCGACATCCCCTTCACAGGGATGCCGGCGCGCAGAAGCTCGAGCACGGGCTTCACGTACATCCGCGTGGGCGTCAGCAGCGTATCGCCGAGCGTCGCGCCACCGAGGTCGACCCGCGGGAGCGCGAGCTCGGCCTCGTGACCGTCCACGAGCACTCTTCGCACGAGGGAGAATCCGTTGGAGTGAAGGCCGCTGCTGGGCAGGCCGAGAACCACGTCGCCGGGCTCGATCCTCTCGCCCGTGATCGCCTTCGGCCTGTCGACGACACCCACGCAGAAGCCGGAGAGGTCGTAGTCGTCCGGGTCCATGACGCCGGGGTGCTCGGCCATCTCGCCGCCGACGAGCGAGCAGCCCGCCTGGCGGCATCCCTCCGCGATACCCGCGACGATGCGCTCCACGCGCGCCGAATCGAGCTTGCCGATGGCGATGTAGTCGAGGAAGAACAGCGGCTCGGCGCCCGTGACCAGGATGTCGTTGGCGCACATGGCCACGAGGTCGATGCCGACGGTGTCGTGACGGTCGAGGAGCTGGGCCAGCTTGAGCTTGGTGCCCACCCCGTCGGTGCCGGAGACCATGACCGGCTCTTCCATCTCCTTGAACGCGCAGGCGGAGAACATGCCGCCGAACCCACCGATGTCGCCGATGACCTCGGGACGGTATGTGGAGCGGACGGCCTCGCGGATGGCGTCGACGGCGCGCGCGCCTTCGCTCGTATCCACGCCGGCTTCAGCGTAGCTCACGGGACGGTCGTCAGTGGGGTCGCTCGGGTCGTTGGGCACGGCGGAGGCCTCCGGGAACGGGATCGCGGCGTCGGTGCGGTCACCGCAGAAGTATCGCACAAGGGTGCGGCATCATGGATGCCGCACCCTTGTGCGAAAGGCTTCTCCGACAGCAGTCGTGGCTTAAGGGGCCAGGAAGAACGCCGGCCCGTCGAGGTGGTAGATCGAGCCGAGGGTCGACAGGACGTTGTCGCGCTCGACGGTGCTCGCGGTGTAGAAGTGGGTGCCGGTCCTCACGTTGTAGAACCGCCAAACCGTGGTCGCGCCGGGAACGTACCCGGCGGAGACGTTGTACGCCGGCCCGTCCAGACGGTAGATCGAGCCGAGATTGGCCAGCACGCTGTCTCGCTCCGTGAGGCTCGCGGTGTAGAAGTGCGTGCCGGTCCTGACGTTGTAGAACCGCCACAGTGGAGTCACGTTGTACCCGCTCGCGGTGTTGACCACATATGCGGGCCCCTCGAGGCGGTATACCGAGCCGAGGGTGGCCAGGACGTTGTCCCGCTCCGCGGTGCTCGCAGTGTAGAAGTGAACGCCGGCGCGTACGTTGTAGAAACGCCACACCGTCTGCGGCGCATCCCCGTGCAGGACGCGCACAGAGTTGCTGCCCACCCCGGTCCCGTACGTGGGTCTCGCGACATATGAGAACACCGTGTAGGTGTAGGTCGTGTCGAAGGAGCGGGCGGTGAGCGTGTCGATGTACTGAGCACCCGCTGTGACGGTCGCGACGAACGTCCCTTCGGTCGGGCCTGTCACTGCCGCTACGGATCGCACTATGCGAACCCCGGCAAGAGCCGGGTTCGACGCCGGGCCGGTCCACGTTATGGTCGCGGCGCCGGTAGTCGGGTTGCGTACGACCATCACATCCGTCACCGGGTCTGGCGCGGTCACCACCTGGATGCGGGAGGGGCCGGACCAGTTGCCGGCAACGTCCCTGGCAAAGAGCGCGTAGTAGTACATTGTGCCGGCGTTCGGCACGGTGTCGGCGAGCATGGTGCCGCCGTTGATCGTGGCCACGAGGGCCTGCGTGGCATCGGCCGCCGGCTCCTGCGCGAATCCTGTCGTGGAGCGGAACACCTGAACGCCTTGGAAGTCCGCGTCCGTGGGGTTGATCCAGTGCAGAGCCACCTGCGTGCGCGTCGGCGCCCCCGTGAGACCGATGCCGGTGACCGGACCGGGAGGCGTCGCGTCCACCGGAACGACGACGTCCACGGGCACGCCCACGGCGTAGACCGGTGTCCCGTCATGCGCGAAGAGGGCGTAGTGGTACGTGACGTCCGAGGCTCCCGGAGCCGCGACCGTGTCGTCATAGGCCGAGGACGCCGTGTCGGCGACGGATGTCCCGTCGCTCGGACCCGCCGGAGTCGCGCCGGTCTTCCGCACGATGGTGACTGCCGCGAACGATCCGCCAGGGTTGGTCCACGTGAGGTGGACGACCCCGAGATCGGGCCGCCAGACTCCGACGACGCCGGTCACAGAACCGGGCCGTGGCGTGGCCGTGGCGGTAGCGGCGACCGACCAGTTGCCGACGGCATCACGAGCGAACAGCGTGTAGTAGTAGGCCTGCCCGTTGGTGAGCGGCGAGTCCGGCAGACTCGTGCCGACACCCTCGTACACCGGGGTCTGGCCGAACACGGGTACGGGTCCGGACGCGTACCCGCTCGTGGAGCGGAGTACCCGCGTCGCGGTGAAGTCCGCGTCCGTCGGGTTCGTCCAAGCGAGCGAGACGCTCAGATCGCCCGCTGTGGCGATGACGCCGCTCGGTGCGGCGGGCGCGACGGCGTCCTTCGGGACGAGGACGTCGATGACCGTCGCGGCCGAGTACGCCGGAACCGAATCATGCGCGAATACGGCGTAGTGGTAGACGACGTCCGCTACCCCGGGAACGGCTACGGCATCGACCACGACACCCGCGGCGGTGTCGACCACCAACGTGCCGTCAGTCGGTAGGACCGGAGTGGCCGCGAGACCGCGTACGACTCTCGAAGCCGTGAAACGGGCCGTCGGGTCGATCCAGGACAGGTGCACGCCGTCGACCATGCTCACGCCGATCAGAGACGTCACCGCATTCGGCGGGGGGTTGACCGCAGTGGCTGCGACAGGCACGCCATCGGACCACAGACCGCTCGTGCTGTGCGTGTACGCCATGTAGTGCATCTGCGTGCCGCCAGGCAGGCCGGTGTCATCGATGGTGACTCCGGTGCCGCTGTATACCGGCCGCGATGCCGGGTCGGCGGGCCCGGACGGATCGGCACCCACGCGGCCGCGGATGACCGTACGGTCGTACGCGGCGTCGGCGGGGTTGGTCCACGAGAGCGTGACCGTGCCGTCGAGTGTCGGAACGGCGGTCAACGCCGTGACCTGCGCCGCGTAGGGTGCGAGGGCGGCCGCGACGTCGAGACGTCCACCCGTGGTCACCTTGCCGGTCAAGGACGGCAGGAGCTTCCCCGTCGCGAGTATCCGATCCTTGACCTGCTGCCCGGTGATCCCAGGGAAGCGCTCCGTGAGCAGCGCGACGACGCCCGTCACATGCGGTGCCGCCATGGAGGTCCCGGACATCCCGCCGTAGCCGGAGCCTGCCCAGTCGATGGTTCGCACGGCGACCGGGTCACTTGGGACAACGGCGTCGCAGTAGCTGACGTTGAGCTGCGGGTCCCACAGTGCCGGCGCCAGGCCCGCGAACGCGGAGTCCCAGCGCCCGTCGGCGACCGCCGCGTACGCATTCGTGACGAGATCGACCCGCAGGTACTTGGCCAGCCACGCCGAGTCCGCGATCGTGGTGCCAGGTCCGGGGGTGAGGTCCCACGCGGCGCTGGCCGACGACAGGAACAGCCGACCGCCGCCGTCCAGGAACGGGCCGAGTTGCGCGCGATCGGCCGCGTTGATGGTCCCGACACCCGGGAAGTTGTAGGACGCGGAGTCGAGCATCCCGGTGAACCACACGACGGTATGACCCGACATCGCGGCCGCGCTCGGAATGCCCTGCGTGGCCGCGACCCAGGACGTCACGCTCGTGTAGCCGTCAGCGGCCAGTGCCTGCAGATAGGGATCCAGTCGTGTCCCCTGTGTCTCGCCGGTCAGATCCACACGGCTGTCGTCGACGACGAGCACGGGCGCCGACTTGTCGGATGTCAGGCTCGCCATCGCATGATCGACCACGCCGTTGCGGTCCGTGTCGCTCACGATGCTCTCCACCGGGAAGGTCAGGTAGCTGACCTTGAACGGAGCCTTGTCCACGAACACGCCGGCCTGCAAGGGTGGATAGAGCGACACGGTGTTCACACCCGGCGCGGCGATCTGCGGGTAGGTACCGTAGTTGGACCCCTTGCCCCCGCCGAAGTCCGCCAACTGGTCGCGGTTGTCGGTCGCTGCGACAGCGATGACGTTCGTCTCATCGAGAGAGTAGGCCGCCGGATAGAACAGCGCGGAGGTCGCGTCGTTGCCGGCTGCGGCCACGAACAGCACGCCCTGCTGGGCCGCCGCGTGTATCGCGTCCCTCAGGGGCTGATACGGGCCGGTGTACTTGTCGTCGCCCCACGAGGCGTTGATCACCTTCGCGCCGTGCGCCACCGCGTAGTAGACCGCCGCGGCCGCGTCATCCTCACTGCCCGTCGCGGGCCCGATGAACTTGAGCGACATGATGCGCGCGCCGCTCGCGATGCCCGCGATGCCCACCCCGTTGTTCGTGTCCGCCGCGATCGTGCCGGACACGTGCGTCCCGTGCTCGTCACCCTCCCAGGGCTGGAACGTCTGAGCCGACAGCTCGACCCAGTTCCACCCGCGCACGTCGTCCGGATACCTCGGGTCGGATCCCGGTGTCGGATTCACCCACATCTGTGACGCCAGGTCCTCGTGCTGGAAGTCGGCGCCGGTGTCGGTGACCGCGACGATCACGCCGGCGCCCGTCGAGCCGCGGTTCCACGCACCGAGCCATCCGATGTCGGCCCCCGAAGTCCCGAACTGACCACCGACCTGCTGTCCCGTGTTGCGTAGGTCCCACTGGCTGGCAAACTCGGGGTCGTTGGGGAGTGCAGACGGGGTCACACGGGGCGTGGGCGCCGCGGTCGCGACAGCGCCCGTGGCCTTGATCGCCTCCGCCAGCGATGCCGATGTCGCGCCCGCGCGGTCGGACTCGACCACGACCCAGCCGCCGGGGAACTCGTGTTTGACCGTCAGCCCCAGTGAGGCGACCAGCGCGCGCTTCGTCGCTTCGGTGGTGCCCGCGGCGTAGCGGAGGGTGACGCTGGCGGGGACGGGTTGCTGCTGAGCGAAGCGTCTGCCGGTCCCTGACTTCGGACCGGGCGTCAGGGCGCCGACGGCCGACTTCAGGGGCTTTCGTATCTCCGACGAGGCGCGGTCGGATGGCCCCGCCGAACGCGGGGCCAAGGCCACGGGGGAACCACGGTGCGTCGGGGCTGTCCCGACCACCGCGAACCCCACGACCGCCACCAGCGCGACCACCAGCAGTGCCGCGATCCCGATCAGCACGCGCCGCTTCATACCGAGTCCTCCCGCCGCGTGCCCGCGTGCGGGCGCGCACATCCGAGCGGGTTCCCTACCCGCACGATCGCGGGAGCGAATCCCGTACCGTCGTTCTCACCAGTGCGCGAGTACCGTCCTGCCGCCGTACACCTGCTGGCCGAACCGCACGTCGAACGAGACGCCCTCGTCGAACACGATCAGGTCCACCTGGCTGCCGCGCTTGATGAAGCCGACCTTGTCACCGGTGGCGACCTGATCGCCTTCCTTCACGAAGCAGTCGATCTTGTTGACATACTTATCGGCGATCTCCACCACCGCGTATGAGAATTCTTTGCCTTCGACCAGAACCGTGTTGCGCTCGTTCTCCAAGTGGAACTTCGCGGCGAAGTTGTCGAACGGGCGCCGCAGGAACGCGATGCGGATGTACTCGTTGAGGTCGACCATGGGGAGGTTCGCGTCCGCCTTGGTGTAGCGGACGGACTTCACGACACCCGGCGCGGGCACGTAGTTGTAGTGGACGTCGAACGGCGACATATACATGCCGATGATCCAGCCGTTGCGTTTGCCCACGTCGGGGAAGTCGGCGATCTCGGGCAGGTTGATGCGGTGTCCGAGCTTCTCGGAGTACACGGCGCCGTCCGTGAACGGCTTGATGTAGACCACCTGCCCGTCGGCGGGCGAGATGAGCACGTTGCCACCGCGCTCCGGCACCCGCTTGGGATCGCGGTAGAACCACACGAAGCGGTTCATCAGGTACAGGGCGGTCAGGATCACGACGACAGCCGCTGCGACGGTCAGGGCGATGTTCATGGGGCGTCTCCCCGTCACTTCTCTTTGAGGTACTTCCAGGTGGTGTACGGAAGCTTGGGCACGTAGTAACCCGCGAATCCTAGCACAGAGCGCAGCGCGCTCGCCTTCATGGGCGGCACCTCGCACGGCTCGAAGACACCGGTGCGATACCCGTTGTCGATCGCGGAGTACGTGGGAACCAAACCGTCTCGGGCGAAGAGGTCCCAGACCTCGTCCGCCGCCGTGCGCGCGAGCAGCGACTCTGGCACCTCCGCCACCTGCGCGAGCTCCGTGTGCAGCGGCCGCAGCTCGTCGATGTAGCCCTCGATGGCCACGCGTTGCCGCAGGGAGTTGTACCAGTCGCGGCGCGGGTCCAGATGCTGGTGGAGCTCGACGATCTCCTCGATGGCGCGGACGAGCACGCCGATGCGCTCCATGTCCCATGTCGGGTCGAGCACGCGGATCTCGATGGTGCCGAGACGCTTGGACACGATGAGGTCCTGGAAGCGCACGGTGGGGTCGTCACCCAGCGGGCCCGTCGCGAAGCCGCGCGCCATCCGGTACGACTGCCCGAACCGCTTCCCCGACGCGGCAGGCGAGTCGGCGGTCAGCAACGCCAGCAGTGGCAGGAAGTGCGCGAGGTTGTCGAAGGCGCGGTCGCGGTCGCGCAGGCAGCCGACGTGGACCTGCAGGGCCGCCACATTGGTGGGCGTGTCGAAGTCGAGGAGGTGCCCGAGCGGCACCACCAGCCCATCCGCCACGCCCGCGAGTTCCGCTCGCCTGGCGCGTAGGTCCTCGAGCAGTGAGGTCGAGTCAGGCTGCACGCCCGTGGAGACCTCCACGGCGCTCATGAGTCCTCGCGACAGGTCGGCGCCCCGGGCGAAGTTCGATGCGGTGCGCGGGATGTTGGTCCGTGGGTCACGCCAAAGCAGCCGTGCGAGGTAGTAGAGCGAATTGAGCGAGGGCGCCGCCGGTTCAACGACGAAGACCTCTTCCTCGAGTCCGAATGTGGCCATCGCCCTCCCCCTCCTCGCCTAGCCGCCGGCCAGGAACCGGATGCCGTCGGCCAGCCGCGGAGCGATGACTCCGAGCGCCAGCGAGACGGTCAGCGCCACGGCGCCGGCGGACAGCCAGCCCGTCCCGCGCGTCACACGCCGGCCCACGAACATCCCGGCAAGAGCGGGCAGCGCATATCCGAGCCCGAAGCCGATCAGGGACCACACGAGCACGGCGACGTAAGCCGGCTGGAACCGCGGCTCGGCCGTCACCGCTCCCACGACCCTGATGCCGTCGCCGATGGCCCATGCCACGACCAGCACGAGAAGCGCCCACAGTCGCCGTGCACGAGGCGCCTTCGAGTAGCCTGCCAGCGCCGCGGCGGCCATGGCGCCGACCGCGGCTGCGATCGGGTTGAATTGGAGTCCGAGCGCGAGTCCGTCGACCGTGCCGATGAGCGCTCCCAGCGGGGTCACCGCGCGGGCGTCCCGATGCCCTCGAGCGCCATCTTGCCCTTCTTGACCGCGTCCGGGATCTCGATCGGGTAGTCGCCGGTGAAGCACGCGAGGCAGTACTCATCGGCGCGGCGGCCGGTGGCGGCCACCATGTCCTCGACCGACAAGTACGCCAGCGAATCGGCTCCAATGAAGTCGCGGACCTCGTCCACGGACTTCACCGCGCCGATGAGCTGCTCCTGGGTGTCGGTGTCGATGCCGTAGAAACACGGCCACTTCACCGGCGGCGAGGTGATGCGCATGTGGACCTCGGTCGCCCCGGCGTCGCGAAGGAGCGCGACGAGCTTGCGCGAGGTGTTGCCTCGCACGATAGAGTCGTCGACGACGACGACTCGCTTGCCGGCCAGGATGTGCTTGAGCGGGTTGAGCTTGAGGCGGATCCCCTGCTGGCGAAGGTGCTCTGAAGGCGAGATGAACGTCCGTCCCACATAGCGGTTCTTGATGAGGCCTTCGCCGAACGGGATGCCGCTCTCCTGCGCGAAGCCGACCGCCGAAGGTGTTCCCGAGTCCGGAACGCCGATGACCAGGTCCGCCTCGACCGGCGCGGAGCGCGCCACGGCCGCGCCCATCTCCTGCCGCGCGGCGTAGAGCGAACAGTCGTACATCACGGAGTCGGGACGCGCGAAGTAGACGAACTCGAACATGCACAGGCTCGGGCGCTGCGCGGGCACAGCCTGCTCCGACTCGAGGCCGGCCTCTGAGATCTTGATGAGCTCGCCGGCGCCCAGCTCGCGCACGAACTCCGCGCCGACGATGTCGAGACCACACGTCTCGGAGCTCACGACCCATCCGCGTCCGTCGAGCTTGCCCAGGACGAGGGGACGCACGCCGCTCGGATCGCGGAAGGCGTAGAGCGCCTCCTCGGTGATCATCACGACCGAGTACGCACCCTTGATCAGGCCCATGGTCTCGCGGATGCCGCCTCGCAGTGAATGGTGCTTCTGCGTGAAGTGGTCCACCAACGTGGCCATGACCTCGGAGTCGGTGGTCGAGCGAAACTTGATCCCGACGCCCTTGAGCCTGTCTCTAAGCTCGACCGTATTCACGAGGTTGCCGTTGTGGGCGAGCGCGATGGTGTTGGGCCCGATGGACGACAGCATGGGCTGCGCGTTCTCCCAATTCGTCGACGACCCGGTGGTGGAGTACCGCGTGTGACCGACGGAGATGTGGCCGTCGAGGGTGTCGAGATCGGAGTCCTTGAAGACCTGCGGAACGAGGCCGAGGTCCTTCACGAGCATCAGGGCGTGCCCGTCGCCCACTGCGATGCCGGCGGATTCCTGCCCGCGGTGCTGCAGCGCGTGCAGCCCGAAATAGGTGAGACGGCCGACCTGCTCACCCGGCGCGTAGACTCCGAAGACCCCGCATGCTTCCTCGGGATTGTCGGGCCGGTCGGAGAGGATCCAGTCGTTCGGCTCTTCGGTGGGATTCATGCTTGGAGAGGGGCTCCCGAGAGGCGTGACGGGCAGGCAAGGTTGGAGTGTAACACGATTGGGCGGCGCCTCCGGCCGAGCGCCGGATGAGCCGTCGGCGGGCGTCACTTACCGGCTGCGGAGTCCGCGAGCAGGTGGGAGACGGTCACGACCTTGAACCCGCGGAGGTCGAGCTCGCGCAGCACCATCGGCAGCGCAGCGATCGCCCGGCGACGGTCGCCCCGGCCGTCGTGCAGCAGCAGGATCTCGCCGGGGCGGACGAGCGATAGGACCCGATCGCTGATGGCCTTCGATGTCTTCGCGCTCCGATGATCGAAGCACACGCTCCACAGGATCGTGCGCATGCCCCGTTCCTTGGCCTCCACGATCACCCAGGGACGCCAGGCACCGTACGGCGGCCTGAAAACGGCGGGCTGGTCGCCGGTGACGGTGGCGATGGACGTACGGCCGAGATCTATCTGGCGCCCGGCGGCCGCTTTGGGGATTCCGGGGAAGCGCACATGCTTGTCGAACGCATGGACGCCGACCTCGTTGCCACCGGCGAGCTCTTGGCGTACCAGGCCGGGGTCGGCGTTGGCTGCGACACCCATCACGAAGAAGGTCGCGTGGGCGTGGTACTTGCGAAGAGCGGCGAGCACCTGGGGCGTGTAACGCGGATCGGGACCGTCGTCGAGCGTCAGCGCGACCTCACGCTCGTGAACACTGACCCGGTAGATGGGGCGGACGACCGGCGTCTTGGACGCGAAGGCATCTGCCGGGGCGAGGCCGCCAGCCGCGAGGGTCACGAACGTCAGTGCGCCGACGACCATGATGGCGAGGCGTCTACACGGCACCGACGATCACCCGTCTCCGTCTTCGCACGTACATCCACGCCACGAGCGCCGCCACCAGCAGCACGACAGCGCCCACCAAGTACGGCGCGACGATAGCCAGCACGGCAGTCACGCCCGCGAGCACGTCCTCGATGGTGCTGACGACGGGGGCGCCCAACCCGCCCGTGCTCGCGTTGACGACCGGGCGCGTCGAAGCCTTCACCGCATGCACCCCTCCAGCCACGATCACGCCGGCGACAACGAGCAACCATGGGTTCACGTGCGAAGCCTGTGGAGAGGCTGCCACGAACAGCAGCCCGCCCGCGGCGGGTCGGAGCAGCGTGGAGATCACGTCGTTGATATGGTCGACCATGGGGATCTTGTCGGCGACCATCTCCACCGCGAGCAACACCACGATGATCCCGATGACCCACCAGCTGCCCAGGACGTCGAAGGGGGTCCTCAGATCGAGCCAGCCGAAGTGGTTGGACACGGCGACCGCCAGCAACGGGATGTAGGCGTTGAGTCCCGCGGGAATGGCGAGGCCTATGGAAGTGAGGAAGCCCATGGGTCACCCCCTGGTCGCATGTGGTCGTGTGGGTCGCGAGCCCGGCTTGTTGGCGGCGGACCCGGCATCCGGCATCGTCGTCGACTCGTCCCCGAGCAACGACGGGGCCATTCTACGTTGGAAGGGGCGCCAGAACCAGCCGCGAGCGACGTGGGAGGGGTGGAGCCCGGAGCGGTCGGGGGCGCGCGCTCCGCGAGCGCGCGCCCCCGACGGGCTACATCCGTATCTCTTTTCTACTGCCCCAGATAGAAGGCGGGACCCTCGAAGCGGTAGATGGACGACAGCGTCGCCATGACCTGGTCGCGCTCCGCGACACTCGCTGTATAGAAGTGATTGCCCGTGCGCATGTTGAAGAAGCGGTACACCGGCAGGCCGGTCGTGACCGAGACGCTGTACGCCGGGCCCTCGAACCTGTAGATGCTGCCGAGCGTGTTGATGACGTTGTCGCGCTCCGCGTTGCTCGCGGTGTAGAAGTGAGCGCCCGTGCGCATGTTGTAGAAGCGCCAGAGCGGCTGGCTGTTCACAGGGTTCGCCCAGTTGAGCTGATAGGCGATACCCTCGAAGCGATAGAGCGACGCGAGCGTGTTGATGACGTTGTCGCGCTCCGCCGGGCTGGCGGTGTAGAAGTGCGAACCCGAGCCGAAGTTGTAGAAGCGCCAGACCGTCAGCGGAGCGACCTTGAACGTCACACTCACCGAGTGGTTGAGAGCATCCACAGGCACGAACGTGTAACTGGTCAGCGGTCCAAGCGGGAATCCGTCAACGACGACCTGGTCCACCTGATAGCCGCTGTTCGGCGTGATGGTGAACGTGAGGCTGGAGCCGGTGTTCACCGTCTGTGTGGTGTTCGGCGAGATCGTCCCGTTCGGACCCGCGGTCGGCACGATCGAGGCCGTCTCGTGTGTGAACGTCGCGACTATCGCGTGGTTGGCGATGACATTATGGAAGACGTAGGTGGGAACCGGTCCGACTGCGGACGCGTCAACCGACACTCCCGCGATGTGGAAGTTGAGATTCGGCGTGATCGTGAAGGTGGCGTCCGAGCCGTAGTTGACGGTCAGCGGAAGGCTGGGGACGATCGACCCATTCGGACCCGCGGTCGGCGTGATGATGAAGGTGTCGATTGCGAAGGTCGCCACGATCGTGTGATCGGCGTTCACATTCGTGAACACGTACTGGAACGACTTCGGCGGCACGACGCCCACCGACACGCCGTCGACAGTCACACTGACGATGTGGTAGCCGAGGTCCGGCGTGACCGTGAAGGTCGCGTCCTGACCCTGGATGATGTCCTGGGGCGTGCCGGGGACGATAGTCCCGTGCGCACCGGCGGTCGGCGTGATGGTCCACGTCGGCAGCAGCGTTATCCTGCGGATGGTGTTGTTCGATGCGATGAGCGGCTGGTCGTTGGCGTCGGCCACGTACAGCGCGGCCCCCGCCGGATCGATGGCGATAGCCATGGGCGCGTCGAACCTCGCCGCGGCACCGATGCCGTCGGCTGAGCCGCTCGCGCCGCCCGTGCCGGCGAGCGTCTTCACCGCTCCCGCCGCGTCGATGCGGCGGACCGTGTAGTCGAACGTGTCGGCGACGTACACGATACCGGCGGCATCGACGACGACGCCGCTCGGCTCGCGGAACCGCGCCGCCGCGCCAACGCCGTCATACGGCGGTCCGACGGTGCCGTGCGTGCCGGCCAGCGTGGTGACGACGCCACCGGCCGCGATCTTGCGGACCATGTTGTTGGAGTAGTCAGCCACGTACAGATTGCCGGCGGTGTCGACGGCGATCCCGCGCGGATGGTTGAAGCTCGCGGCCGCGCCCGTACCGTCGGCCCAGCCGATCACGCCGGGGGTCCCGGCGATGGTGGAGACCAGACCAGACGGGTCGATCCGGCGGATCGTGCCGTTGTTGGTGTCCGACACATACACGACTCCGGCGGAGTCCACGGTGATCCCGGCGGGATGGTCGAAGGTCGCGAGCGTGCTCGTATCGTCGTGACTGCCCGCCACGCCGGCGGTCCCGGCGATCGTGGTGACAGCGCCGGACGGATCGATCTTGCGGATGGTGCTGCTGTTGGTGTCGGCGACGTACAGGTTGCCGCCCGCATCGATCGCGATGCCGCGCGGATAGTCGAACCGCGCCGCCCCGCCGAGCCCATCGGCCGTGCCGGTCGTGCCGGCTGAACCCGCGAACGTGCTCGCAACCCCGCCGGAGGTGATCTTGCGGATGGTGCTGTTGAACGTGTCAGCCACGTAGACGTTGCCGGCAGCGTCCGCCGCGACACCCCTGGGAACGTTGAAGGCCGCCGCGGGACCGGCGGCGTCGGTGGTTCCCGTGCTCCGGGCGGTGCCGGCGAAGGTCGTGACCACGCCGGTTGCTCCCGAAGCGACAGCGGCTGACGCCGACTTGGCCGAGAGCACTAGACCGGCCGAGGCGGTGAGGACGAAGAGGGCGATGATCGCGCTGATGCTCACGCGTCGCCGTGCGGCCGATGATGCGGCTCTCATGTGGACGACCTCCATTGCAGCTCCGTAGAGGGGCGCGCCTCCCGGCACACCGGATGCGACGTTCTATACCCCGCACAGGCGCGCCCATCACCCAGAGCCGGAACGCTCCTCCCGTAAGAGAGTGTCCGAACGCCCGGCGGCAGGAGGCGGATCGTTGCTATCCCTCGTGCAGCTCGTCACTCATGACCTCGCCACCGACGAGGACCGCCAGCGTCGGTCCCCAGGCCGCGCGGAGCTCGGAGACGGTCAGATCGACCTTGTCTTCGATCACCAGAGAGTCGCCGCCCACCTCGCCAAGGACCGAGTACGGGACCTCGTGCGCGAGCAGAAGGTCGGTGAGGACGTCGGTGTCGGCCGCAGCGACGGTCACCACGATCCGGCTCTGCGACTCCGAGAACAGCGACGCCGCCGGCTGCAGCCCGTCGTCGAGCGCCAGCGTGGCGCCCACGTCGCCGATGATGCACGACTCGGCGAGCGTGATGGCGATACCGCCCTCGGAGCAGTCGTGCGCCGACTTCACGAGCCCGGCGCCGATCGCGTCGATGACCGCGCGCTGTACGTCGCGCTCCAACTCCAGGTCGAGCGCGGGAGGACGGCCGGACACGAGGTCGTGCGCCACCTTGAGATACTCGCTACCGCCCAACTCGACCTCGGTCTCGCCCACCAGCACGATCACATCGCCCGGATCTTTGAAGCCGGACGTCGCTCGCTTGGTGGCGTCGGTCAGCACGCCCACCAGCCCGACGGTCGGGGTCGGGTAGATCGGCCTGCCGAACGACTCGTTGTAGAAGCTCACGTTGCCGGAGATGACCGGCACGCCGAACTCGCGGCAGGCGTCGGACAGACCGCGGACGCCTTCGAAGAAGGTCCAGAACACCTCGGGCTTCTCGGGGTTGCCGTAGTTGAGACAGTCGGTGATGGCGGCCGGGGTGCCGCCGGCGCACGCCACGTTGCGCGCGGCCTCAGCGAACGCGATCTGCGCGCCCACGTACGGGTCGAGATAGCAGTAGCGGCCGTTGCAGTCGGTGGAGACGGCGATGGCCAGGTCGGTGCCCTTGATGCGGAGCACGGCTGCGTCGCTGCCCGGAAGGACGAGCGTGTTAAGCATGACCTGGTGGTCGTATTGCTCCCAGATCCAGCGCCGCGAACACACGTTGGGGCTGGCGAGCACGCGCAGGAGCACCCCCGCGAGTTCCTCGGGGTCCTCGGGATGGCGCAGCGTCATCGGGTCGAAGGCTTGCAACTCGTCGAGGTAGGCGGGGCGCACCATCGCGGGATCGTAGATCGGCGCGTCGCCGGCCAGCGTCGCGGCGGGCATGTCGGCGACGACCTCTTCGCCCTCGCGGACCACGAACCGGCCCGTATCCGTGACGGTGCCGATGACGGTCGAGCGGAGTCCCCACTTGGTGCAGATCGCCTGCGCCGCATCGAGGTGCCGCGGTGTCACGACCGCCAGCATCCGCTCCTGCGACTCGGACACCATGAACTCGTAGGGCTTCATGGCCTCTTCGCGAGCGGGGATCTTTGTGACGTCGATATCGAGGCCCACGCCGCCGCGGTCCGCCATCTCAGACGCGGAGCTGGTGAGTCCCGCGGCACCGAGATCGCCGAGCGCCACGAGCAGCTTATGGTCGAGCAGCTCGAGGCACGCCTCGATGAGCAGCTTCTCCTCGAACGGGTCGCCCACCTGCACGCTCGGGCGTTTGTCCTCGGCCTTCTCGTCGAATTCCTGGCTGGCCAGTGTGGACGCGCCGCCGATGCCGTCGCGCCCGGTGGTGGAGCCGATGAGCAGCAACAGGTTGCCGGGCCCGGCGGCGACCGCGCGCGTGAGGTTCTCTTCGCGCATCAGGCCGATGGTCATGGCGTTGATGAGGCAGTTGCCCTCGTACGCATCCTCGAAGTAGACCTCGCCGCCGACCGTTGGGACGCCGAGGCAGTTGCCGTAGCCACCGATGCCCGCGACCGAGCCCTCGAACAGGTAGCGCTGACGCGCCTTGTCGAGCGTTCCGAACCGCAGCGAATCGAGACTGGCGATGGGACGCGCGCCCATCGTGAAGATGTCGCGCACGATGCCGCCGACTCCGGTGGCCGCGCCTTGGAACGGCTCGATGGCACTCGGGTGGTTGTGCGACTCCATCTTGAACGCGACGGCCCAGCCGTCGCCGACCGAGATGACGCCGGCGTTCTCGCCAGGGCCCTGGAGCACGAACTCGCCGGTGGTCGGGAACATCTTGAGCGCCTTGCGGGAGTGCTTGTAGGAGCAGTGCTCCGACCACATCAGCGAATACATGAACAGCTCGGTGATGGTGGGCTCGCGGTCCAGGATCTCGACGATCCGGGCGTACTCCTCGGCGGTCAGTCCAAGATCGGCGTAGAGCTCAGCCATGGGGAGTCTCCCGGGGGTCGCGGCGGCGTCACCGCGATTGTAGCCGAAAGCGGGGCGCCCCTATGCTCCCGAGCGGCGGCTAGTCACCGATGTAGAACGCGGGGCCCTCGAAGCGGTAGACGGAGCCGAGCGTGGCGATCACGTTCGCCTTCTCCGCCTCGCTCGACGTGTAGAAGTGCACGCCCGCCCGCAGGTTGTAGAAGCGGTAGACGGGCGAGGTCCCGCTTCCACCCGCCGCCACCCAGTACGCGACGCCTTCGTAGCGGTAGACGGAGCCGAGCGTGGCGATCACGTTCGCCTTCTCCGCCTCGCTCGCCGTGTAGAAGTGCGTCCCGGTGCTGACGTTGTAGAACCTGTGGAGCGGAACGGTGTTCGCCGCGTTGCCGGTGTTGATGCCGTACGCCGGGCCCTCGAAGCGGTAGACCGAGCCGAGGGTGTTGATGACATTGTCGCGCTCCGCGGCGCTCGCGGTGTAGAAGTGAACGCCCGCGCGAACGTTGTAGAAGCGATACACGGGCAACGATCGCCCGGCCGTCAGCGTGAAGCTCCTGGTCTGCGTGGTCTCGCTGTTGCCGGCCACGTCGACGGATCTGAACTCGAGCCTGTGCGTGCCGACGCCGGCGAACGCCAGTGCGGTGCCGACTTTCAAAGCGCCGCCGTCAACGCTGTAGTAGGTCTTGATCGATCCTGGTGACACCGAGCGCCCACCCGGGTCGGTCGCGGTCAGCAGGACCGATCCGATGCTCGGGTAGCTCGGCTGAAGCTGCGCGGTCGTCACCGGCGGCGTGGTGTCGACAAGGGCTCCGTAGATCCACAGGATGCCGGCCGCGTCGTCGGCCGAGAGGGCGCGACGAACGACCCCGTTGCCGGCATACCCGTACATGACCTTGCCGGTGGCATCCTGAGGGCCGTACAGGTCGCGAAGGAACAGCCAGTGTCCCATCTCGTGAAGCGCGATGGTCTGGACGTCCATGGTGTTGTTGGTGCCGTCGCCCCACGCATAGGCCGTCGAGAACACGACGTCGCAGTCGATCAGGTGGCCCGAACCGTCCCACCATGCCCTCGCCTGCCCGATCACGCCCGTGGGCAGACCGGATCCCCATGACAACTCGTTGAGGTAGTCCGCACGAGTCTCTGTGACAGGCGCGACCGCTGCCCCGCCGTCATAGAGGGCGAAGTCGGCGCCGGCCCCGTTCCACGACGCCGCGGCGTCGGACACCTGCTGCAGGCGCGTCCCTACACCCGCCGGATCGACGTAGAAGACCACTCTGGTCTTGGGCGAGGTGACATTGTTCACGAGCCAGAACAGCCCGCCGTACCCGAACGTGACGTGGAGGTTGTAGCCCGCCGACACTGCGCCGGCCGAAGTCGTGACGGCGACCGGACCGGAACCCGCCGAAGCGGCGTATCCATTGACTGTCCCCACCGGCACTTCGCACACGATCCGCGTGTCCGACCAAGAGCTGATCGCGTTCGCGTTGATGACCGTCGCGCCCTGGTAGGTGAAGTTGACCGAGCCGCTCGTCGCCCCGAAGCCGCTGCCTGTGATCGTGATCGATGTGTGTGTGCCGGCCGAGGCGGCGCCCGGGCTGATCGACGCGATCACGGGCGCCGCGGCGGTCCCGACCACCGTCCCGGCGGTCGAGGCGGACGGCGTGGACGAGAGATCGGATGTCGTCGGAGGTTTGAACGCCCCAGCCTTGACCGCCCCTCTCACTCGCGAGGAGAACGCTGCGACGGTCTCGCCTTCGCTCGGGACCCGGCCGGCGGCGATGCGCACGCGACCCTGCTCACCGCCCATGACCCAGCCGTTACGGTCGATGAACACGGCGCAGCGCTCGCCTGCGCGGAACGCAGGCGAGCCGTCGACCACCATGGTCTCCCCCGAGGCCGTGCGACCCCCGGGGACGTAGAAAGTGACGATGGAGGGGTTGGCGCCCTTGAGGTCGTCGCTGACGGTGATGTCCACGGCCGTCCGGGGACCACTCGTCGCTGTTCCGAAGTCGTTGCGTACGCCCGCCACCACGCCGATGACCGCGCGGTCCGCGCGTACGCTCATGGACTCGACGGACATGCGCTCGAGCGTGGTAGCGAACGCCGAGGGCGTCCACAGCAGCAGGAGCGCCGCCAGACCCGCAGCGGCCGCGAACGCGCGAGGGGCCGGGCGCGCCCGGTCCCTCATACGGTCTGCTATCGCTGTGCGCCGCGCCCGGGGAGTCGCTCCCGCGACGGACGTGTTCTGTCTCGTAGCCATCATCGCCTTGCGAGCAAGAGCGGGGCCACCGGGCCGTGTCGGCCTAGTTGCCTATGTAGTACGCCACACCCTCAAGGCGGTAGATCGAGCCCAGGTTCGAGGCGACGCTGTCCCGCTCGGCCGGGCTGGCCGTGTAGAAGTGCGTACCAAGTCGCATGTTGTAGAAACGGTAGACGGGGGTCGAGCTGGTCGCGACGCTGGAGACGTAGTACGCGACGCCGTCCAGACGATAGACGCCGCTCAATCTGGCCAGCACGTCGTTCTTCTCAGCTTCGGACGCGGTGTAGAAGTGGGTGCCGTTCTTCTTGTTCCAGAACCGGTAGAGCGGCACGGTGTTGGTGGTGTTGGATGCGTTTATCGAGTACGCGACGCCCTCGAAGCGGTAGGTCGTCGGCCAGGTCCTGGCAACCGTGTAGCGCTCGACCTCAGACGCCGTGTAGAAATGCGTCCCGGTCTTCATGTTGAAGAAGCGGTAGACGGGCCGGAGCCTTGGATTGGAGAAGGGATCGCCGAAGTAGTTCGAGTAGATCTTCCAGAAGTTGGCGTTGCCGCTCAGGCTCTTGCCGGCGAGGTCGCCGTAGTAGCCGCTGCCATCCGGGTTGATCCCGATGTTGTTCACGCCGATGCTCGGGTTGTAGACGTAGAGCTTGAGCGTGGCCAGGTTCCACGGAACCACGACCACGGAGCCGCTGGAGTTGAGCTTGTATACCAGCCCAGGCGTCCACAGAGGGATGCCCGCCGTGCCTCTGCCCTCGCCGTAGCCGTCCAACAGACGCGCGCCGTTCCACATCTGGTTGCCGAAGCCTGGGTACTTGTTCCCGCCGGAGTCGGGGCAACCGGCGCCGATGGCGCGGTCGAGAGTGCTGGAGGTGAGCGTTGTGCGCGTCAGCAGGCTCTGCTCCTTCTGGAGCATCGTCAGCATCACCCTCGGGCTGATCTGGTAGTACTGACACGCTTCGAAGATGATGCGCGACGCGTACTCCACCGGCCCGGGCAGCCCGGGGATGCCGCCGCCGTACGACACCGCGCGATACGACTTCAGCGGACCGGTCTGCGTATTCAGGAACGCCTGGATGTCAGCTTCGGACATCGAGTTGGCCGCCCGCATGTTGTCGTCGGAGATGACGTAGTACGGGTTGAAGTCCGCCGCGAAGGCGACCCCGCCTACGGCTAGGCACACCAGGAACGCCATGGCGAACACGGCGAGCCGCGAAAGGTTGCTGCGGGGGGGTGTGTGGGACGCGCGCCGGATCTTCGAGAATACGCGACGCGGTTCCGCCTGGAGTGTGTTCAATGTGTGCTCCAAATTCTCCAACGGTCGGTACCGGGGGTCATGATACCACCGTTGGGAAGCCGGTGCCCCGCCCAACGGTCGGGCGGTCGGGTGACTCGGACGGCCCGGAAGCGGCGCGAGACGGTTCCGCTCGGCCGCGCCGGCGAATGCTCACGTCAGGCCCCTTATCGTCCCCTTCGCGCGCGGTCGCAGTGACCGGCCGCACACTCGTGGGCGAACATCGGACCTTCCGGATGACCGCAGCCCTACATATTCGCGCCCGACGAGCCGCCATCCTGCCGACCGTCATCAACGATACGATCGCCGTGCTCGAGCGGCTCCGCAGCCGCCCCCGGTACCGGGAACACCACGCGCAGCAGGTACGCGATCTCGAGCGGCACGCACACGAACAACAGCAGCCCGGTCGCAGTGGCGGTCCACTGGACGGCGCCGGCCCGCACCAAGGTCCCCGGCACCGGCAGGAACGCGGTCCAGAACAGCGCCACGATCGACAGCAGGTACGCTGCGGCCGGGACGACCCAGATCCACGGCGTTCCGAAGCCGGGCCCCTTGAACGAGTCGCGAGGGCGCCGCAGCGCGTCGACAACGAGAGCCGCTGCGCCGAGCGTGACTATCACGATGAGCACCATCAGCACCCAGTACAGCGGGCCACCGAAAGCGTAGGCCGGGTGGCTGCCCGCCGCAGCGCTCCGCATCAGCGAGCCACTTCTGCCAGATGTTCGACGATCGCCGTGAAGAACGGCTGCCCGTCGGTGCCGCCGACCACCGGGTCGACCACGCGCTCCGGGTGCGGCATGAGGCCGAAGACGTTTCCCTGCTCGTTGCAGATGCCGGCGATGTCATCCGTGGCGCCGTTGGGGGCGCTGCCGCCGGGCGCCCGCGTGCCGTCCGTCTCGCAGTAGCGAAGGACGATCTGGCCCTTCGCTACCATGCTCGTCAGCGTCTCGGGGCTGCACACGTAGTTGCCCTCGTTGTGGTTGATCGGGATCCGCGCGACAGTACCCGCCGGCAGATCCACCCACTTGCAGGCGCTCTCCTCGACCCGCAAGGGCACCTCCCGGCAGATGAACTTGAGCCCGCGGTTGCGCAGCAGCGCGCCGGGCAGCATGTGCGCCTCGGCGAGAATCTGGAAGCCGTTGCAGATCCCCAGGACCGGTCCGCCGGCCTCGGCGAACCTGACGACCTCGCTCATGACGGGCGAGAACCGTGCGACCGCGCCCGTCCTGATGTAGTCACCGTAGGAGAAACCTCCCGGCAGCACGATCGCGTCGAAACCGGAGATGTCGGTGTCGCCATGCCACACATACTCGGCCTCGTATCCGAGGAGCCGGGTGGCATGGATGACATCCTGCTCGCAGTTGGAACCCGGGAAGATGACGACACCGAAGCGCATGGTCTACCAGTCCTTCTCATCGCTCTGGATCCGATAGTCCTCGATCACGGGGTTCGCGAGGAGCTTGTCGCACATCTCGCGAACGCGTGTCAGGGCGTTGGGCCCGTCGGCGACCTCGAGCTGGATGTACTTTCCGATCTTCACCGACTGTATCTCGTCGTAGCCCAGGTTCGCGAGCGCCCGTTCGGCGGTGGCCCCGGGCGGGTCGAAGATCCCTTTCTTGTACGTCACGAAGATCTCGTAGCGTGCCATATGCTCGCGCCTTCCTTCCCCTAGTGCCGCACCAGGCGCCCCTCGGGCGCCGACTTCCGCACAGCTACGGCGCGTCCACGCCGCCCCGCCCGGCCTCATGCTCGGCGCCCGGCGACTCCACCGCGCGCGCCCGGTCCTCGACTATGAGCGCGGCATGATCGACGCCGATCATACGCTTGGCCAATCGCATGGTAGCGAAGCTCGCGACGAACACCCCGACGGCGATCCATGCCAGCCATGGGATGGCGCGAACGCCACCGCCCCGGGCCGCGGCGTCGATGGCGCGGATCTGGAAGTAGCTCAAAGCGAAGACCGGGATCGCGATGAGCATCGCGAGACCTGACAGGCGCTCCAGCAGCTGGAAGCGCTTGAGACGCTCCAGACGCGAACGCCCCTCGACTGCGGACATGCGGGGGGCGTCAGGCATCGGAGGAGTCGGACTTGCCAGGCTTGGGCTCGTCGGACTTGCCGGGCTTGGGCTCGTCGGACTTTCGGGGCGAGCCGGCGTCGACCTGAGAGTCGGAGGACGTGCCGAACGGCCACCAAGAGGGCTTCCACGTGGACGACGGGGGCACGGCGACCACGGGCACCGTCTTCTTCGCGCCCTTGGACTTGCTGCTCTTCTCGTCCTTCTTCGCGGCTGCGACGGCCGCCGCCCGGGCCTTGCGGATCGGGCCGAACTCAAGGTACAGAGCGCCGGCAAGCGCCACGGTGTACACGCCGACGGCGAGACCGCCCCAGCGCTGGCTCGTCGCCTTGTTCTGCGTGATCGGCACCAGGAGCACCGCAAGGAGCAGGGCCGTTCCCATGAAACCCCACCAGTACTTGCGGAGTCGCTTGATCTCGGGACTGTCGGGGACCCGCACGGAGGCGGGCCTCCTCGCGGGGCTCCGGGACGGGCCCTTCTTCGCCTTGGGCTTGGACGACGTCGACGATTCTCCGGCTTCGCGCTTGGGCCTGACCGAAGCCGCGCTCTTGCGGGTGGTCCCGGCGTTCTCCTTCTTGTAGCGCTCGTTCATGACGTTTCTTCGGGACATGCGGCTAGCCCCTCTCCGGGACGAACGAGCGCCCGGTGATAGATTCATACGCTTGGATGTACTTGGCCGACGTCTTCTCGACGATCTCCGCAGGCAGATCCGGCGCGGGCGAGGTCTTGTCCCAGCCGGACGCCTCGAGCCAGTCGCGCACGAACTGCTTGTCGAACGACGGCTGGCTATGTCCCGCCTGATAGCCGGCGGCCGGCCAGAAACGCGACGAGTCAGGTGTCAGGACCTCGTCGACGAGTGTCACGACGCCGTCGACGAGCCCGAACTCGAACTTCGTGTCCGCAATGATGATGCCCTTGGGGGCGGCGTGGTCGCGGGCTGCGGAGTACAGAGCCCCGGACGCCTCCTGCAGCTCTGCGCCGTACTCCTCGCCCACCATCTCGAACATGCGGTGGACGGTGATGTTCTCGTCGTGAGTGCCGAGCTCCGCCTTGGTCGACGGCGTGAACATCGGTTGCGGCAGACGGGCGGACTCAGTGAGGCCGGCTGGCAGCGGCATGCCGCACACCGTCCCCGACACCTTGTACTCCGACCATCCCGAACCGGCCAGATAGCCGCGGACGATGCACTCCACCGGGAAGACCGTCGCCTTGCGCACCAGCATGAAGCGGCCTGCTAGCCAGTCCGACCAGGGAGCGAACTCGACGGGCAGGTCCGCCACGTCGGCGGACAGCAGGTGGTTCGGGACGATCGAACCCAGCTCTTCGAACCAGTACAGCGACAACTTGGTCAGGACCTCGCCCTTGTATGGGATCGCGTCGGGGAGCACCACATCGAAAGCGCTCAGACGGTCCGTGGCGACGAGAAGAAGGCGGTCGCCGAGATCGTAGATGTCGCGGACCTTCCCGCGTGCGGCGGGCTGGATGGAGATCGGGCTATCCATGCGCTCCTCGGGTCCTCTTCGGCGCGTCGTGCTCTCACGTGGTGCATCGGCCGGGACCCGGGTGTGACGGATGCGGGCTGCGTCGCGCCGGCGCGGCGATTCGCGGCTTATTGTACGCGAACGCCGGGGCGCGCGGGTGCCCTCGGAAGACGGCGGCCGACTGGCTGGCACGGCATGTGGCGACCTGTGGACCCGACCGGTCGCGGCCGCTTGGTGCGCGGGCTAGAACGGCCAGGCGAAGAAGACGTGGAGCGCGAGAAGCCCATGCAGCGGAGCCAGGATCACGAGAGTCCATGCCGTCGCGCGGTGCACCTGTTGGTGCAGCTTGCCTTTGAACTTGATGATCCGCTTGCCCACCAGGAACTCGAACAACAACCCCAGTAACAGGAGCACTCCGCCGATCAGGACGAGCAAGGCCTGGCTCATCTGCGCTCCTCAAGTCGATGCGTCTCGGTGTAGTGGATGCCCGATGCTGGCCGGCGGCTCACCGCTCCACACCTGGGAACGCAAGGTTGCGCATGAACCTGTCCTGGAAGTCCGCCCGGGTCGCGAGAGGCACCGTGAGGATCCGCGCCGCCAGCGCCTCGGCTTCCGTTCGCCGGGCGCCGTCGAGCAGCATCATCAGTCCGCCGGTCCAAGCCGCGTTGCCCACGAACGTTATGCGATCGTGCCACATCTGGGGGACCATCCCGAGCGCCACAAGCGACTTCGGTCTCACGTGCAGCCCGAACCCTCCCGCGATGACGACCTCCGCCACGTCGGCGGCGGCGACGTCGGCGGACTCGAGAAGGACCTCGATCCCGGCCGCGACCGCACCTTTCGCCAGCTGGAGCTGCCGAACGTCCTTCTGCGACAGGTACACGCCCGCGTCCTCGTCGACGATGAACCGCCGCACGTCGTCGACATCGCGCAGGCGTCGGGAGAGCGGGTCGCCCGCGATCGGGAGCATCCGGCCAGAGCGATCGACCAGTCCGCGCTCCACGAGCACGGCCACGAGGTCGAGCAAGCCGCTGCCGCAGATGCCGCGCGGAGGCGCCCCGCCCACCGTGCCGACCACCAGCCCGGAGCCCGACAGCTCCACGCGCTCCACGGCTCCCGGCTCAGCGCGCATGCCGCACTCGATGCTCATGCCCTCGAGCGCGGGGCCGGCCGCGGTCGAACACGCGAGCATGCCGCCAGGAGCGCGCAGAGCGATCTCGCCGTTGGTGCCCAGGTCGATGAAGAGTGTGGGCCTCGTCCGCGTGTCGACTGCGGCGGCCACGAGGCCCGCGGTGATGTCCGCGCCGACGAAGGCCGAGACCGCGGGCGGCACGTAGAGTCGCGCGGCGCTGAAGGCCTCGAGCCCGGCGTCCGGCGCGCACATCGTCCTCGCCGCGAGCGAGATGCCTTCGTACGACGCGCCGGCGAACGGCGATACGTCCAGTCCCAAGAGTATGTGCACCATCGCCGTGTTGCCGACCACCACGAGTTCGCAGACGTCCGCCGGCTCCAGACCCGCGGCTGCCACCATGCTGATGACCAGCCGCTCGATCTCTCCTGACGCCGCGCGACGCAGGTCCTCCGCATGCCCGTCGAGCGCGCGGGAGATGCGCGACAGCACGTCATGCCCGGCGGCGACCTGCGGGTTGAGCGATGACGCGGATCCGAGCTCCAAGCCGGTGCCGAGGTCGACGAGTCCCGCGACGATCGTCGTGGTCCCGAGGTCCACCACTGCGCCGAGAGTCGCGGACCCGCTGGCGCACTCGAGGCCACGCTCCGACGGTGGCTGCACCGTGATCGTCGCAGCACCGGTGAGCCCGTGCTCGACCACCCGGACGGCCCCACCTGCGGCCGACGGCTTCTCGACACGAACGGCATCCGGTCCCAGCGCGCGGGCGCGGCACGCGAGCCGCCAGCCGTCGGCGATGGCGCGGGGGCCGAGCACCTCGGATTCGTCGGGCTTCACCCGCGACAGGCCGCCGGACGCAAGGACACGGCAGCCCCCACAGCGGGCCAGACCCCCGCACGGCGCTTCGAGCAGGACTCCGGCGATGGCGGCAGCCTCGTGCAGGCTCGTCCCCACTTCGACGACGACCTCCGCGCCTTCCGGCTCGAAGCGGACTCGCACGTTGCTCACGCTGCACTCCCTGAAGGCCTGGCCTGGTCACTCCTCGCGATGCGACCACTATAACGCGCGAAGAGACCCCGACCGTGCCGCGTCGTATACTCCCCGGGAGCGGGAACCGTCGGACAGCGCGGGAGGTCGGCATGGCATTGCAGCCGCAAGAAGGACCGGCCCCGATCCCGACAGCCGGAGGTGTGCCGGCCGCCACCGTGTCCGTCGCCCGAGACGGCGACACGCTCACAGCGAGCGCGGCGGTGCCCTTCTCCCTGCAGGTCGTGATCTCGCGGGGTATCAGCGTGATCGTCTCGCTGTACTTCGTATCCTTCGCCTGGCGCGTTGTCTCGACCATCGGCCGGGTGCCGCTCGAGGCGGCTTTTCCCGCACTGCTGTTGATCTTGTTCGCGGGGGCTGCCGCTGCGACGTCGATGTGGGGTGTGGCGATGGCCATCTCGGGGCGCGTCACGGTGACCTTCGACCGCTCGCGGATAGGCGTTGTGCAGGAGGCCTTCGGCAGGATCCGTCGGACGAAGGACTACGCGATCGCGAGTATCTCCGGGCTCGGCGTCTCTGCCGGCCGACTGCCGAGGTCCGCCGCGCGGCTGGCGCGATTCGACAGGATGTCTGGGCAGAGCCGCCCGGCTTCCTACATAGGCTTCCACTCCGCGCTCCGGTCCGTGATCGTGTTCCCGGGCATGCCCGAGCCCGCCCTGCTCGACCTCCTGGGCCAGGTGCGCTCCCACTACGCGATGCTGGGCGTCGACATCGCTATCGCCGACGAGCAGCCGGGCGAAGCAGACCGCGGGACCGAGGCCGTGAAGACGCCCGAGACACCCACCCGGCCGCAGGCTCCCGCGACACCGCCCCCGGCATCGACCACGCCGTCACTCTCAGACAAGCCTGCCTTCGACCCCGAAGCGCCGCCGCGGTAGACACCACCGACACCCTGATCGCGGTGAACTGAGGGTCCGAGCGGTGCTTCTATCGGTCGGGCCCGCGCTGACCCGCTACTTCGCGCCCTCGCCGCTGCCGCCAGCGCCAGTCGCGTCTTCAGTCGAAGTCCCGGTGGCAGGCGCGTCGGCTTCCGGAGCCTCCGAGGCACCGCTGCCGCGCGCTGTCATGCTCTCGGCGGCAGCGCGGACCGCCTCGTTGGCCTTTCGGATGGCGTCGGCCAGATGAGGACGCACCTCGCCGGCGACCTTCTGACCGGTTGCCACCGCCGCGCCGGCGACGCTGGTCGCGGCGTTGTAGACCTTCTGCCCGGTCTCGCTGTGCGCCCCCTCGGACATCGCTTCACCAACCGCGGAGGCCGCGTGCTGCAACTGCGCGCGGACCTCGGCGGCATGTCGCTTGGTCTCCGGATCGTCCATCGTGGCCCTGATGTACCCCGCAACCGACGCACCCAGCTCCTCGAGCTGTCGGCCGATGTCGCTCCAATCAGGAGCGGACGCTCCGCGGGCACCTTTGCCGCCCGCATCGCCCTCCGCGTCGGGCGGCAAGTGGTGCCCGCCGGTGACTCGGTCGTCGCTCATGTCGATGACCCTTCCTTCGCGGGAGAGGGGGAACTGCCCTCCGGCTCGCGTGCCACGCCCTGGCTGCCGGTCGCGCTGGTGCCTTCGGGCGCCTCGGGAAGCGTCTCCGCGGCGTCCTCGCCCACGGCGGCCTCCAACCTCTCCATCTGCGCGTCCGACGCGTCCGCGAAGTGGCCTTCCTCGGAACGGGACTCGTCGATCAGGGCACGCTGGCGGCGCCACAACTCGCGCTCCTCCGGTCTGCCCAGAGGCTGCTCGTCGACATCCGGGTCAGCCCCGCCTGTCTCGCCGAGCCGGCCGAAGCCCGAGATGCGCCGATCGGGGCTGAGCACCTGCTGGTCGGCGGGTGCGGCGCTCTCGACCCCGTAGTCGTACGGAAGGTCGTCCCTGGTTCCGGGCACCCCATCACTCGCATAGGGATCCTCGGCCCAGTCCTCCGGCGTCCGCTCACCAGGCTCGGCGCCGACCTCGTGGCCGTTGCTGTGGCGCGAGACAAAGACGCCGCCTTCACGGACCAGGTCCTCTTCCTCGAAGCTCAGGTCGCTGTCGTCGTCCGGCGCCATGGCCGTCCTCCTTCGAATGGGGATGCCTCTCACACCTGAAGGTATTCCCCCCGGGAGGGCCACTCGGTCGGCGCCGCGGGAAGCGATGGCGCTAACGGTCGCGAAGCCGCCTGACGGACTCGAGGCCGCTCAGCGTCTGGGAACGCTCGCGACCCTCACGTCCAGGCGTCGGTCCGTCAGGACTCGCGGCCGATGGCCGCAGCGTCGAGCGCGCCGAAGTGCATCGGGTAGTGGTCGAACCCATCGATGCCGATGAGCTCCCACAGCGCGCGACCATCGAGCCACGCGGGGTCCAGCCGCGCAGAGAGGCCCATGGGCCCGGCCAGTTCCTCGTCGGAGAGGCGATCCACTTCGGCGAGCAACGACTCGAACACCTCCGCGGCGGTCGTGCGCACGGTGTCCGAGTCGTGAACCAAGCCTTCCGCCCATGTGCGGTCATTGAAGGCTTCCCACCCGAAGCGGTCCCGGTCGAACGCCGTGGTCTGGCCATCGCGAGCGGCACGGAGACGGTCGACCATCAGTCGGTCGTAGGCGATCACGTGCCACACGAGCTGCTTGGGCGAGTGTGTCCCGCCCGGCACCGGTCGTTCGAAGGCCGCGTCCGGGACGTGGGCCACGCGTGCGTCGAACCCGGCACGCGCGGAACGCAGTCGTTCGAGCACTTCTTCGCGTGTCACGTGGCGCCTCCTGGTCTCACCACTAGATACCCGCGCCCCTCGAACGCGCCGCGCGTCGTCTTCGCAGTATCCAGCCGACAGTGCCCGCGACGACGAGTGTCATGACGCCGCCCGCCAGGCCGGCCACGCTGGTGCCGGCGGAAGCGCCGGATCGGGCGGGTGCCTTCATGGCTGCGGTCTTGAAGCCGTAATCCGGCAGCAGCGCCGTACGCTTCTGGATGGCGCCCGCCGCCGCGTGCACCGCGGACGCGGCCTTCGTTCCCGCCGCGGCGCTGCCGGTCACCTTCGCCACGGACCACTCGAGACCGTCGGGATCGGTGGATGCGAACCAAGACAGAAACCCTCCGACCACCACCGCGGCGACCACGATGCCCGTCACGAGCGGCTTGAGGTCCAGTCCCTCGAGCGACCTGCGGGCCGCCGCCCGCTCCAGGATCTCCGGCTGTGTCCTTGCCACGAACAGTACGACGCCGGCGGTCACGAGGCCCTCCACCACACCGATGGCCAGATGTATCGGCAGCATCATCGCGACGAACGTCGAGAACGGCAGGGCGCTGATGCCGGACATCGTCGTCTCCAACACGACGCCGAGCGCCCCGAGCTGCAGCGCCGCCATGCCGCCCAGAACCGACGCCGTGACGATGCGCCCCCTGGTCGGCTTCGCGCCGGCGATCCACCGGTACACCAACGGGAACGCGATGAAGGCCGGGAGGAACCCGAGGTTGAAGATGTTGGCGCCCAGCGACAGCAGGCCTCCGTCAGCGAAGAAGAGCGCCTGGACCGTGAGCACCGAGGCCATCACCAGTAAGGCGGCCTCGGGACCCAACAGGATCGTGAGTATCAGGCCGCCCCCGAGATGCCCGCTGGAACCGGTTCCGGGGATCGAGAAGTTCACCATCTGCGCCGCGAAGATGAACGCACCGAGCACCCCCATGAGCGGCACTTTGCTCTGGTCGGACTCCTCGCGGACCTTCTTCGCGCAATAGACGGTGGCAGCGGCGGTGGCGACCCACATGGCTCCACCGACTGCCGGAGAGATCAGAGCGTCCGCCATGTGCATGTTCCTCGAACCTCCTCCCTCGCCTCGCGTGCGTGCGGCCGTCGTGCTACGGTTCTCATGTTCGTGCCACGATACTACTCGACGCCGGGTCGCGCGAGAGAGGCGGCGCCGGCCCGCCGAGCGGACGAGCAGGGAGGCAATCATGCCCGAGGTCGTGAGGTTCGGCGTTTCGATCGAGGAGCCGCTACTGCAGCGCTTCGACGAGCTCAGCGGGCGCAAGGGGTACGGCAACCGCTCCGAGGCGATCCGCGACCTGATGCGCAGCGCGCTCGTTGACGAGCAGTGGGACGTCGGCGAGGCCGAGTCCGTGGGGACCGTTACGCTCGTGTACGACCACCATGCCTCCGACCTCTCCGACAAGCTCAATCAGCAGCAGCACTCCCACCACGAGGCCATCGTCTCCACCCTGCACGTCCACATGGACGCGCACCACTGCCTCGAGGTCGTGGTACTGCGCGGGAAGGCGAACGAGATCAAGCGCCTCGCGGACGAGCTGATCGGCACCAAGGGCGTCAAGCACGGCAAGTTCGTCGCGAGCACCACCGGCGACCTGGTCTGACGGCCGGACGGCGACACACCATGCCTTCGATCGAGAGCGGCCTGTACGAGCTGGGGCAGCTGGACAGCCTCGCGCGCCGCGACACGCCCATCCACCGGCTCGACCCTCGGGCGAAGGTGCTCACCACCCTCGTCTTCCTCGTGTGCGTCGTGTCCTTCGGCAAGTACGACGTCCTGCCGATGCTGCCGTACCTGCTGTTCCCAGTCGTGCTGGCGAGCGAAGGAGACCTGCCGTGGCGCTTCTTCGCGCGGAAGCTGCTCGTGGTGGCGCCGTTCGCGGTGGTGATCGGGATGTTCAACCCGCTGCTCGACCGGGCCGTGATCCTGCACCTCGGCGGCGTCGGCGTCTCCGGCGGTTGGGTGTCGTTCGTCTCCATCCTGCTGCGGTTCGGGCTGACGACGGTCGCGGCCCTCGTGCTGATCGCGACGACGGGCTTCGTGGGCGTGTGCATGGCCATCGAGCGGCTCGGGGCTCCCGACGTCTTCGCGACACAGCTGCTGTTCCTGTACCGCTACATCTTCGTGCTGGGCGATGAGGCGATGCGGATGGTGCGGGCCCGTGCCCTGCGCTCGTTCGGCCGCCGCGGCACGGGCGTGCGCGTGTACGGACACATGCTCGGGAGCCTTCTCCTTCGCACGTACGACCGCGCCCAGCGCGTCTACCTGGCCATGCTCTGCCGCGGCTTCGACGGGCACGTCCGCATCCGCGGACAGTTGCGCCTCAGTGCTCGGGACGTCGCGTTCACGCTCGGCTGGTCTGCTGCGTTCGTGCTCTTCCGCCTGTTCGACGTCCCGCTGATGGCGGGCCTGCTGATCACGAAGGTGCTGTCATGAGCCACCACTCGATCGAGGTCACCGACCTGAGCTTCGCGTATCCGGATGGGACGTCGGCGCTCGGAGGCGTGACGTTCCGCATCACGCACGGCGAGTCCGTGGCGATCGTGGGCGCGAACGGTGCGGGCAAGTCCACGCTGCTGATGCACCTCAACGGGTTCCTGTCGCCCTCTGCCGGCTCCGTGCGCATCGGCGATGCTCCGGTGACGGCAAAGACGCTGCCCGACATCCGCAAGACTGTCGGCATGGTGTTCCAGGACCCGGACGATCAGTTGTTCATGCCGACCGTCGGGGAGGACGTGGGGTTCGGCCCGATGAACCTCGGGCTGCCGGACGAGGACATCGACGCTCGCGTGGACGACGCGCTGTCCCGGGTCGGCGCGCTGCGGCTCAAGGACCGCCCGCCTTACCGCCTCTCGGGCGGCGAGAAGCGGGCGGTCGCCATCGCGACGGTGCTTGCGATGCAGCCGTCGATCCTGGTGATGGATGAGCCGACGTCGAACTTGGATCCGCGCGCCCGACGGCGCCTCATCGAGTTGCTCGCCACCTTCGACCACACCAAGATCGTCGCGACTCACGACCTTGATATGGCGCTCGACCTGTGCGAGCGCACCATCGTGATGTGCGATGGGGCCGTCGCTGCCGACGGCCCCACACGCGAACTGTTCACGGACGACGCGCTGCTCGAAGCCGCCGGCCTGGAGCGGCCGCTCGGGATGCGCGCGTGCCCGGTGTGCGGAGCGACCGGCTAGTTGATCGGTTGCTGCAGACCGATGCGGTTGCCCTCGGAGTCCATGAAGAACGCGATCCAGCCCACCATCGCCCCCATGTCCTGCTTCTCCTGCAGGACGGCGCCGCCCGCTTCCTTGACCCGCGCCAGCGGATGATGCTGTTTCGGGCGACCTCAGCCCACGAGCGCGACTGGGTGTAGCGATCGGACTCATGCCGGCGCGCCGCCCTGGGGTATGAACTCGGTAGTCCATGCCCCATCACCCCGAGGGAGACCGTCATGCCATCGGCATCGATCGCCAAGGAGCTCGTCGCCAGTCTTCCTGCGAAGACGGGACTGATAGCCGATGTCACGGCTGCGATCCGCGCAGCGGGCGTCAACGTCAGGGCCATCTCCGCTTACGAGAGCGACGGCGTCGGGCACTTCCTGCTCGTGACCGACGACAACGTCAAGGCGGCCGTCGCGCTCGAGCTCATGGGCGCCAAGCCCTACGAGAAGCAGATCGTCTTGGCCGACGTCGATAACCGCCCCGGCGCCCTCGAGGAGGTCGCACGCATGCTCGCGGATGCCGACATCAACCTCGAGTACGTCTACGGCGCCTCCGGATCGGCTGGCAAGGCACGGTTCGTGTTCTCGACGACCAACGACGAGAAGGCGTGCAGCCTGCTGTGACGATCGGGATGACCGACCCGGCGGCGGCAGCTGACATCCGCATCGTCGAGGCGTCCTCCGGCGAAGAGCTTGACGCGGTGCGCGAGCTCTTCCGCGAGTATGCGGAGTCGCTCGGGTGGGACGCTTCATCGGGTGGCTGGATGACCGGGGAGATCGCGGCGCTGCCCGGGCCGTACGCCTCGCCGCCAGGGTCGCTGTTGCTCGCCGTGGCCGACGGCCGTCCCGCCGGCGCGCTCGGCCTGCAGCCGGTGCCCAAAGAAGCGCGCGTCCCCGACACCGGCGCTGACAGCGCCGGCGAGCTCAAGCGGATGTTCGTGCGTCCCCAGTTCCGGCGACATGGCATCGGGCGGGCGCTGCTCGCTCGCGCCGCCGACGAGGCCCGGGTGCGCGCCTACGACTCGCTCGTGCTGACTACATCTGCCGAGATGATGCCGCTGGCACAGCACTTGTACGAGTCGATGGGCTTCGTCGAGACGGCTCCCTACCGCGACGACATGCCCTACCCGAACATCCGGTGGATGCGCCTGGATCTGTAGGGTGCGACCGGCCGGGCCGAGCACGACACGCCGATGTCGCCCCCTATCCTGAGGGGGTCGGGCGTCGCCGGTGTACCATCGCCACCATGTACGAACACGATTCCGCATATCACAGCATCCAGGTCACGGAGAACGCCGCCTGGCGGACGCTCGTCTTCGAGCACAACCAGCAGTCATCGATGGCACTCGACGATCCGTTCGAGACGGACATCGAGTACGTCGGCTACTTCCACGTCGCTATGGCGATCAAGCCCGACGCGTCCCGGACGCTCGTCATCGGACTTGGCGGCGGCTCGGTGGTCAAGCGCATGTGGCGCGACTACCCGGCGATGCGCATCGACGCCATCGAGATCGATCCCGAGGTGGTCGAGATCGCGCGCGATCTCTTCGCACTGCCGGTCGACGAGCGCATCTCAGTCACCGTGGGCGATGGCCGGCAGTTCGTGAAGGTCACAGCGGAGACGTACGACATCGTGATCGTGGACGCCTTCGACGACGACCGTGTCCCAAGGCACCTGACCACAGAGGAGTTCATGCGCGAGGTGCGCGATGTTCTCACCCCTGGCGGCGTGGTGGCCTACAACTTCATCGGCTCGCTCCACGGCTCTCGGAGCCGGGCGTTCCGCAGCCTGTACCGCACGATGTCCAACGTGTGGCGGCGGCTGTGGGTCTTCGGTGTCGGGTACGCCGACGACCCCTCGCATCCGGGCCACAACATCATCATGCTCGCCACCGATGCGGACCTGACCGCCGAGGAGCTGCTTCAGCGCATAGCCGGCAGAGTCGACGGAATGGTCAGCGTGCCGGCGTTCCACCTGTTTGGCGAGGACCTGTACCGCGGCCCCATCCGGCGAGGTGACGTGCCGCTGATACTCGACGAGCCCGGCGCGAAGAGGGCGCCGCGGGGCCGGGCCAGGAGACGGTAGTCCGCGCCTACTTCGCCCGGATCTCCTCGAGCTCCACCGGCAGCTCCCCGCCCTCGATCCAGGCGCGCACCATCGCCGTGAACGTCTCGGGCGCGGTCATGCTCCAGTTGTGCTGCTGCGCGAGCGTGAGCTTCCCGGGGTGTCGAACCTCGCGTGCGAGCGCGCCGGGGATCGCCGCGGCGATGTCGGCAGTCGAGCGCTTCATGACGTCGTATTCGCCGGCGCCGCACACGGCCAGCACCCGCGCGGTCACGCGCTCCAGCCCGTCGGGCAGCCGGAACGCCTGATTCGCGACCATGAGATCGACGAAGCCGCCCTCCGACAAGGTGCGGAAGGTCTCGCGGAAGTCGTCGAAATAGGCGTCGGGAACGCCGGCGGCGGATCGCATGTTCATGCGGATCCACCAGTTCGCGTTGCGCAGCGGCGCGATCGACGTCCGGTAGGTCCAGCGGAGGACGCCGGGAGACGACGCCCAACCCGCGCCCTTGATGGGGTGGACCAAAGCGCTCGAGACGATCGCGGTCTCTACGAGGCCGGGGGCGGTCGCCAGCAGCTGAACGGCGACCTGCGCGCCCTCGGACAGTCCGACCACGTGCACGTGGCCGCCGGCGCGTGTCCGGATGAGCTCGGCGATCTGCTCCGCGGCGTTCGCCATCGTGAACGGGCCAGCGTCCGTGCTGCGACCCTGCTCGGGCAGGTCGGGCACGAGAAGGTGGTAGTCGCCTTGGAGCGCTTCGACCTGCGGCGTCCACATCCACCCGCCGCCGCCACCGCCGTGCAGGAACACGATAGTCGGCGCACCTTCCGATCCGTACTCAGCAACGTAGAGCGCCATCGAGAAACCTCCTCGCGATGAAGCGTGTGTGATCAGCCGGGGCGGCGCGTCATCCTCGAATGCGAGCGACCCTAGAACTCCAGCCCCTCCAGCCGCTCGAACAGCACTCCCACACGGGCCAGGAACGCCCACGGGTCGAAGATGGCGTCGAGCTCGGCGGCCGGTAGCAGCGCGGCGGCTTCCGGATCGGCCTCCAGCTGCTCGCGGTAGCTGAGGCCGGGCCGCGCCTGCTGGAGATCGTCCCAGACCTTCATCGCATTGCGCTGTACGACCGTGTACGCCTCTTCGCGAAGCATGCCGTGGTCGACGAGCGCCAGCAGCACCCGCGAGCTGTAGATCAGGCCGCGCGTGCGGTCCAGGTTCGCCAGCATGTTCGCCGGGTAGGTGACCAGCCCGTCGAGGATCCACTCGAGCTTGGAGAGCAGGTAGTCGGTGGCGATGTAGCTGTCGGCCAGCACGACTCGCTCGGCCGAAGAGTGCGAGATGTCGCGCTCGTGCCACAGTGCCACGTCGTCGAATCCCACCTGCGCGTTGGCCTTCACCACCCGGGCGAGGCCGCAGACGCGCTCGGCCGTGATCGGGTTGCGCTTGTGCGGCATCGCCGACGAGCCCTTCTGGCCGACAGCGAACGGCTCCTCGGCCTCGAGTGTGTCGGACTTCTGGAGCGCGCGGATCTCGAGCGCGATGGACTCCGCCGTGGCCGCGACGGTGGCGAGCACGGCGAGCGCATGCGCGTGCCGGTCGCGTGCGATGACCTGGGTGGACAGCGGGTCCGGCGTGAGGCCGAGCTTCTCGCAGACGTACTGCTCCACGAACGGGTCGATGTTGGAGTAGCTGCCGACGGCGCCCGAGATGGCGCCCCACGCGCACGAGTACTGGCGGGTGGCGAGCAGGCGCTGCTCGGCGCGCTTGAGCGCCCACGCCCAGGACCCGAACTTCATCCCGAAGGTCATAGGCTCGGCATGGATGCCGTGTGTCCGGCCCACGCACAGCGTGTCCTTGAACTCGAGGGCGCGACGCTTGCAGATGCGGCCGAGACGGCGGACGTCGTCGATGATGATGTCCTGCGCCTGCGTCATCTGATAGCACAGCGCGGTGTCGCCCAGGTCGGACGACGTCATGCCGTAGTGCACCCACTTGGACGACTCGCCGATGTGCTCCGCCATGTTGGTCAGGAACGCGATGACGTCGTGGTTGGTGGTGCGCTCGATCTCGTCGATGCGCTCGACCTCGAACGCCGCGCGGGCACGGATCTGCACGACCTCCTCGGTCGGGATCACCCCGAGCTCGGCCTGCGCCTCGCACGCCAGCACTTCGATCTGCTTCCAGATCTCGAACTTGTTCTGAGCGGACCAGATGGCGCCCATCTCCGGGCGGGTGTATCGATCGATCATGGGGCCCCCCTTTGAGTGCGAAGAAGGTTACGGGGCCATTATCGCAGAGAAGTGGACCTGTCTGAGGCAGACTACGAGAGGGCTGGGTCGATCGTGCCGTCGCTCGTCGGCATCGTGGGCAAGCCGGGCGCGCTGCCCGTCGGCAGCTATGTGGTTGTGGGAATCACGTTCGCGGTAGGCGTGGCCGCGACGATCGCTCAGCTGCAGTACGCGGACGACGCTCAATAGGGTGCGGCGGAGGGAGTGCTCATGAGAGTCGCGGTGGTGCACGGGTACTTTCTGCACGACTCGGGCAGCGGCGTGTACGTCCGCGAGTTGACCCGTGCCTTGGTGCGCCTCGGGCATGAGGTCACCTTGGTGTGCCAGGACCGGGAGCCCGAGCGCTGCGACTTCATCGACTCCATGTACACGCTGGACCCCGCCAACGAGACCCTCACGCTCGCCTATGAAGCGCCGAGCACGATGGCGGGGACGTGCCGGCTCGTTCGCCCGGACGTGGTCGGCGAGCTGCTGGTCTATGCCGAGGGCCGGTTCCCGCCCTTCGATCGCGAACGCATCCACGCATTCCAGAACGCATCGGTCCGATCGCGGACGCGGTATATCGACCGCAACGTCCGTGCCCTCCGGACCGTCTTCGCGACATGGATTCCCGACCTTGTGATAGCGCAGCACTTGATCATGCAGCCCTATGTCGTCGCCAAGGCGCTCGAAGGGCGAGCGCCGTACGTCGTGACCGAGCACGGATCGGCGCTCAACTTCAGCGTACGCGCAAACGACGACCTCGTGCCGTTCGCTATCGAGGGCCTGTCGGGTGCGGTGCGGATCGCCACGGTCTCCCAGGGAGCACGCGACGACCTGATCGGCTGGGCGGGTGAGAAGGGCTTGTCCATCGCGGAGAAGACGGTCGCGATGCCGCCCGGCATAGACGGCACCTTGTTCGCACCATCAGCGGATCGGGAGGACGCCTTGGGTGCCCTACGGGAGCGCGTCGAGTTGCCCGCCGGCTTCGAGCTCTCTGCGGACGACGACATCATCGCTTTCGTCGGCGCGCTTCGCCCCACCAAGGGGATTCAGCACGCCATCGCGGCCTTGCCGCTTATCTCCCGGCTCCGCGGGAAGCACACGCGGCTGCTCGTGGCGGGAGACGGCCCGGCGCGGGGCCCGCTGGAAGTGCTGGGCGCGTTCGTCGACTCGGGTGACGTCGAGGGAGCCAGGCGGCTCGTGGAGTCGGAGCCGGCGCTGCAGTCGCCTCGGCTGTGGGGCGCGGTCGTGTGCGACGAGGTGGTGGTGTCCGAGGGCAGGCGCATCGCCTTCCTCGGGCATCTCGAGCACGATCAGCTCGCGGCGGTCTACGCCGCCGCCGACGTGTGCGTGGCTCCGTCGGTGTTCCCGGAGGCCGCGGCGCTCGTGAACGTGGAAGGACTGTCGGCGGGCGCGACCCCGGTGGCGGCGTACCACAGCGGGATGATCGACCTCGACGACCTCCTGGCCGACGCTTTGCACGATGCCGCGTTCGCCCAACTGGTCCCGGGCCCTGACTTCACACGCCGTCTCGCCCGGGCCATCGACCACATTCTGGACGCCTACCCTACCAAGGAGACCGGCTTCCGCCGGAGGCTCCACCAGCTTGCCGCAAGCCGATATCCCACATGGGAGGAGACGGCGCAGGACTACGTGGCGATGGGGAGCCCGGCGGGCGGATGAGCGCCGGATCCCTCGGTCTCCCGGCCCTGCACGGTGAGCACGTGACCATACGCCCGCCGGCCCGCAGCGAGCTCGACGAACTCGCGGTCGCGATGGCCGCCGACCCCGAGATCATCAAGCGATGGTTCGATGAATCGGCGTATCAGATGCTCGTCGTCGAAGGAGCAGGGGGCGGCACCGCCGATCGCGGCTGCTCGAGGGAACCGCGCCTGCGACGGACTACGAACGGTGGGTGCTGCGCTTCTTCGAGCTTATGCAGCGGCTTCCGGAACTCGCAGCGCAACCGCTTACCGTCAACCGGCTGCTCGAGCTGCATGCCATGCTGTCCGA
>JANYJF010000009.1 GCA_025361885.1 Coriobacteriia bacterium | reverse complement strand
TGACCTGTGGACGGATGCGACCGGCAAAGCGACACCTCGCCTCCGCAAGGCTGCGATGATCGTGGTCGACCCCCGCAAGACGCGCACGGCGATCCAGGCCGACTATCATGTCCGGATACGTCCTGGCACCGACATCGCGTTCATGAATGCGATCGCGAACTACATCATGAGTAACGCCGCAACACTGGCGGGCACCACGTCGCCGATCAGCAACACCGTGATCAGCGCCGCCATCGACACCAACATGCAGGCCTGGCACAACGGGACCGCCCCGGCGCACACGACCTTCGCCCGGACGTTCGTCGATGACGCAGGCAACACCAAGACGATCGACTCCGCGGCCCTCGCCAGCGCCAAGTACAACGGCTCGGCGACCGGAGCGTTCTCCGGAAGCCGTGGCTGGCCGAAGTACTGCGACTCGCGCATCAAGGTCAAGTCCGGCGCAGCGCCTACTGACTACCAGCGCGCGACCTTCACCACCACCGCCAACACGGACTATGTGGCGGACAAGAACTCCCGCTTCTCGAACATGCCCGTGTTCGCGAACGACATCAGCGATCCCGATTGCGTCTACCAGAAGCTCAAGGCCCACGTCTCCTCTTACGACCTGGCCACGGCGTCCGGTATCTGTGGATGCTCGCAGGGCGACATCATCACCGTCGCGATCGAGATGCTGGCCAACAGCCGTTTCAACAGCTCGGACTTCGCATCCTCACTCGCGGCGCCCGGTGCCTCCGGGTACAAGGCCACGACCCTGCTGTACGCCATGGGCGGCACGCAGCACACCAACGGTTCCCAGAACATCCGCGCCTACGCGGTCGTTCAGACGATGCTGGGCAACATGGGTCGTGCCGGTGGCGGTATCAACGCCCTTCGCGGCATCCACAACGTGCAGGGTTCCACGGACATGGGCCTGCTCTACGACAGCATCCCCGCCTACTCAGGCAACCCGAGTGTCGGGCAGAAGTACGCTTCGTACAGCAACACGCTGTTCGGAAACCGTGTCGTCAACATCGACGGTACGTCCGCCGGTGCGAAGGATCCGTACACCAATACCACTGCCAACCTGGGATTGCAGCAGCGCGGCTTCTACAACATGACGAAGCACTGGTTCGGCGACACGTCCGCCGATGTGGCCCTCGCGGTCACAGGCGAGAACGTGACGATGACCGGTGTCGGCTGGAACGGTCTGGCGCACGGTGGCATCAAGGCGGCCCCCGCGGTGAAGGACCAGCCCGGTACCACCACGTTCGTCGAAGGCACCGACTTCAAGGTCGACTACCAGGTGGGCGCGCTCATGCGTATCGCCACCGGTGCGATCACGGCTGCCCAGGTCGTCGTGGTGGACTACAGCTACAGCTCCTTCGACAACCTGTACGCGTGCTGGCCGAAGGGCAACGGCGTCGACCACCTCGACGCGTTCCGTCGCATGGAGACGGGCGAGATCAAGGCGTCCGTCGTGTGGGGACAGAACCCCGCGGTCACCGAGCCCAACCAGAGCCACGTCCGCGGCGGTCTCAAGAACCTCGACCTCCTCGTATGCGTGGACATGTTTGAGAACGAGACCGCGGCCGCCGACCGCAAGACCGCTGGCGTCACGTACCTGCTTCCTTCTTGCTCGCATGTGGAAGAGGCCGGCTCGGTCACGAGCTCCGGACGTTGGCTGCAGTGGCGCGATCGCGCCACCCTGCCGAAGGGCAACAGCCGCGCGGACCTCGAGCTCATGCTCAAGTTCGCCAAGTCGCTCTCCACGGCTGGAGCCTTCAACCATATCCAGACCGCGTGGGCCGGTACGAGCCTCGCGGCCGCCGATCCGTTCACGGTCCTGTGGGCGAAGTACGGATGGGACGGCACCGGCTCGATCGACGATTCGACCGTCACAGGCGTGGACCCCGACAACAACACTCTGACCGGCACAGAGTTCGTCGCCGAGAACGTGTTCAAGGAGATGGCCCGACCGCTGGACGATGCCACGACCGTCGGCGGCACGTTCTGGATCTACTCAGGCGTCGGCGTCGCATCCGGTTGGAACACCTCCAAGACCGACGTCCAGCCCACAGGCCAAGGCTTCGGGTCGTGGACGACCACCAACCGCGCGAAGAGCCGCAACGGCACGATCGCCGGTCCCGCCAACACCTACTCCCGTTACGGGTGGGCCTGGCTGCTCAACCGCCGAGTGTTCTACAACAACAGCGAGGTCCCGGGTGACGTCGCGGACGTGTTCGTCGCACCGACGGTGCTCGCGCGCCTGTTCGTCATCGACAGCAACACGCTCTCCGACTATTCGCTGCTCTACAGGGCGTACAACACGCTCAAGGACAAGCCGGACACGGGCATCGGCGCCGCGCACCTGTACCCCGGGCGCTTCCCGGCCCACACCGAGCCCTACGAGACGCAGTACGACGGCACGGACGCCTCCAAGCCCAACCTGGTTGCCGTCTGGGGCCAGAACACCAAGGGCACCGGGACCGGCGACCTGACGCCGCACGTGGCGGGCAGGCCGGACTTGGATACACTGCGCGGCAAGGCGATTGACTTCCCGCTCGTGCTGACCACCATCCGGTGCGTCGAGCACTTCCAGGGAGGCCCTGTCACTCGCAACAACCCGTGGAACGTCGAGCTGGAGCCCGAGCCGTGGATCGAGATCAACTCGGTCGACGCGCGTGCGAACAACATCTCCAACGGCGACTGGGTGAATATCACCACCGCACGGAGCAACTCCACCACGGACCAGGTGGCCCGCACCCGCTACGTCAACGATCCGTCGAATCCGACGGACAACTTCGGCAAGGGCTTCCGCGCGCGCGTCGGCGTGGGTCTGCAGTCGAACCAGCGAGTCGCGCCCGGGGTTGTCGCCATTCCATGGCATTGGGGTGATCGAGGCCTGTCCACCGGATCCCGTGCGAACGACCTGTGCATCGATGCGGCGGACGCGAACACGCTGATACCTGAGTACAAAGCCTGTCTCTGTAGAATCGCGAAAGCATAAGGAAGGGGGTGGCAGACATGTCTGTAATGGCTGTGTTCCAGAACGTTGACAAGTGCATGCGATGCAACGGCTGCGTAGTCAGCTGCAAGCGCACTTGGCAGATGAAGGCGCTCAATCCGGGCGTCATCAAGGTGGCTCCTGACAGCCGAGTCATGATCAAGTCCCAGAAGCGAGTCGACGCCGGCCCCTTCGTGCGGTACAGCTGCTGGCACTGCCCGGATCCGCCCTGCGTGAAGCGGTGTCCGTTCACGGCTCTCAAGAAGGAGCTGAACGGTGCTGTCAGCATCGATCCGACGCTGTGCAACCCGGACTCGCCACTGTGTACCCGGCAGTGCGTCACCGACTGCCAGCGCGGCGGCTATCCCAAGGTGGGTGTGGGCAGCGATCTGTTCGCGACCCAGAAGGCGTGGAAGTGCACGCTGTGCTTCGGTCGTGCGGGCGCTGACGCCGACATCACGCCGGCGATGACTGCCAAGTACGGCAACAAGCTCCCGACCCGTGCCACGGCGGAGCAGATCGCGGCAACGGCGGAGCGGAAACACGAGCCCAGCTGCGTGTACACGTGCCCGGCCAAGACCATGTACTGGGACACGCGCGACAGCATCATGGCGATGCTGAACGACGGCACCTGGCTCTCGTACCAAGGTGACGGCAGCGTGTTCTGGGGTAGCCAGAAGTACCTGATCGCGGCTCCGAAAGCCGACCCGTTCGTGGAAGATCACCTGTCCCCGATGATGTCGAGTGTTCTGTCCAGCCCGTTCGCGAAGGCCGCTTTGGTGCCGACGCTCGTGCTCGGCGGACTCCTCGCCATCTCCGCGCGCCGTGCAAAGATAGAACAAGACGAACTCGAGACTGCAGGGGAGGCGCGGTAGCTGTGAAGAAGACCACGATCCTGCTCCTGATCGCCACCGCCGTCGCGCTCATGGTCACTGTGACCCCGGGCGTCGCGATGGCGAACTTCGCGATCCATGGCAACTACGTCATGGATACCGAGGCGTGCGCCGGTTGTCACCGCGCTCACACAGCGGTCAGCAGCATCACATGGACCAACTCGGACACGGTGCCGCAGCAGAAGAACGCTCTGCTCATCTCCACCGCGTCGGAGACGTACCAGTTGTGCTACGTCTGCCATGACTCGGCCGGCCAGGGTGCCGACACCGACGTCCAGAGCGGCGTGTATCGCGGTACGTTGTACGGCACTCCGAACGCCACGCTCAACGGCGGCGGCTTCGACAGCGTCGGCGGTGTCGCCGTCACGTCCAAGCACATCGAGACGGGCGCCAGCTGGGCGGCTTACGGCGGCGGCAACTACGGCGTTCCCATCGGATCGGTGCTGGCGACCGGCAACGCGGTCGGCCAGGTGGGTACCGGCAACCTCATCAAGATGGGGTGCGACACCTGCCACGATCCGCACGGCTCGTCGAACTACCGGATCCTGAAAGACAACGTCAACGGCGTGACGGTCGGCGGCTACAGCGGCGATGAGAACACGCCGGATCCGAACCCGAACCCGTTCGTGATCTCGGCGGAGGTCGGCTACCCGATAGGCGGCTTCCGGCTGCACCAGCCGTACACCACCTACAAGCCGAACTTCACGACGGCGCAGTACGCCAAGGGCCCAGGCAACGACCCTACCAAGGGCATGAGCGCCTGGTGCTCGGGTTGCCACACGGCATATCTGACCCAGGACTCCGTCGGCGGGACCGTGTATAACGCGAATGACCGTTACGGCCTGACCACACGGCACCGTCACCCGATCAACGTGGCGCTGTCCAACTTCAAGCCCGTTTCGCGAGCGCTGGTCATCGGCGGCACGAACACGTTGCCGCTCGATCACGACGCGTCCGAAGCGGGCGGCATCACGAACCAGTCGTCCGACTGGATCGAGTGCCTGACGTGTCACGCCGCTCACGGCTCCTCCGCGGTCATGACGGGCTTCGCGAACGTCGTGGACTCCACCAACCCGCAGAAGGACACCGGCGGCGGTGGTGTCGCACCGACCGACCACAGCGCCCTGCTCCGGCTGAACAACCGCGGCGTGTGCGAGGTGTGCCACAACAAGTAAGCGCACGGCGGTCCGGCTTCGGCCTAGAGCCGCTCGACGGACCACGAGCACGGAGGGAAGGGCCGGGCAACCGGCCCTTCCCCGTATCTCGTGTGGCACACTGCTGGCTGGGCCATATCGACGCGCGGGAGGACATGGAAGTGCGATCGGATGCGTGGAGGAGGATCGCGATCGGCGTCGTGTTCGTCGCCGCTCTGTCGGCGTATACGACACTGCTCGCGTACTACTCTCCTCGCGTCCCGACGACGGCGTCGCTCGTGGCATTGGCTGCGGCAGTCGTGCTGTTCGCATTGCCGGGGGCTCCTCGGCTGCGGAGCTGGTTCGCACCCGACCGGCGTCGCGACCTCGGTGGCGCGGTGACCGGCGGAGTGCTCATGTTCTTCGTCGCACCATGGATGGTGCTGGCGAATCACCATACCGATGCACCCCCGGGTTCCCAGGTGGTGTTCACGACGACGGCGTGCTGGGGCGCGATCATCGCGCTGGCTTGGGCGACGGTCCTGTTCCGGCGCGGCCAGCGACGGGCAGCGGTCGTGACCGCCTGCGGCGCACTGGCGGCCGTCGTGGGCTCGGCGGTCATCTTGGCGGACTGGGAGCGTCCCAGCTCTTTCTCTCCGTTCGTCCGCTATCCGCTGGGAGACGTGTGGATGGTGGCGGCCGGCTTGGCGTTCGCAGCCGGGGTGTGGCTGCTCGTCCGCGCATCGTCCAGGGTGCGTGGCGGCGGAACGTTGCTGCCCGGCGCTCTCGCGGCGCTCTTCCTCGCGATGACCGCCAGCCTCACGCAAGGAGGGCCGATCGCCGCCGTTTCCGCACTGGCGTCTGCCGGTGCGCCGATGGCCGTCTTCGCACTGACGGGCGCGGTCGCGTGGGTCGCGGCCCTGGAGCTCGCGCGGGACACCTCCCCGCTGGGCCGCGGCGCCGCGGGACTCCCCAGTCTGGCTGCCGCGCTGTTCCTGCCGGCCGCCGCGCTGTCGTTGCTCGCACGACTGGAGCCGCTGCTGGGCGCCTCCGGGCCGGACCCGCTGCTGTGGGCCCCGGTGGCTGCCGGCACACTGCTGACGCTCGCGGGTGCCCTGACCGTGATGGCCGCTGCGGCCGCGACGAGGGCCGACCGGCCGCTCCCTCTCCGCGCCGCCGTCGCGTCGCTGGCCCCGGCGCTCATCGCCATCGTTGGGATGGCACTGCCCGCCCTGCGGGCCACCCTCTCATGGAACCCGGGTGACGGACGCACGCTCGACATCGCGTGGACGCTGGCCGGCGCGGAGACCGCGGCGGGATGGTGGGCGCTCGCCGTGGCGGCGTTGCTGCTCGCGGCGGTGCTGAGTGCGAGCGCCCGCTCGCGGCCCGTGGGTCTCGCTATCGCGCTCTTTGCACTTGCATGCGTGCCCGCGTATCTGGCGGCCCGGGGCGTGCCGCTGCACACGTGGAACACGTGGCTGGCACCGGAGGTGCAGCAGGACTACGGAACGCCTTACGCCGCGCTGATGTTCGCTCCCGTAGCCGCCTGGCCGCTCGATGCCTCGGTCGTCCTGTCCGGCGCGGGACTTGCGCTAGTGTCGACCTATCACGCGATCGTCGGGGTGCGCGGCCGGACCGGCCAGCCTCCCGCGCCGAAGAGTGGAGAGATGCGCTGATGAGACGAACACCGCTCGTGTTCCTTGCCGCCGTGGTGCTGTCCGCCACCGTCCTGATCGGCTGCGGCCCCAAGATGGTCGACGTGCGGACGGGCGAGAAGGTCGTGTGCACCTACGGCGAGACCGTATCGAGCACCGTCAAGACGGTCAGCGTCCCGGCGGACAAGGCAGCGGGCTACAAGGTCACCGTGAAGACCGTGGTATGCAGCCGGCACAAGCGGCTCGAGGCGCTCTACGGCCAGGCGCAGGACCAGATAGGCGCCGGCAAGCTGGCGGAGGCCCGGGCCACGCTCACGCAGGTGCTCAAGAGCGATCCCGCGTTCCGCTCAGCTCTCGCACAGCTCAACGCCATCAACTCGGGCAAGAAGCCGGCCGTCGACAGCAGCTTCGTGCCGGGCGCGACCGTCTCGGGAGGCAACGGTGGCCAGGCCGGCGGCGGTGAGGGGCAGGTCCCCGTCGGCCCGATCGCCAGCCTCATGGGGTTCGTGCCGGATGCTCTGGAGGGGTACACGGCCTCGCCCGCGGTCGCCGACGTCTACTCGATCGTGCGGGAGTACACGCCCAAGTCTTCGGGGACCGTCGCGGGCCTCGTGCTATCCGTCGAGCAGTACAAGAACGCCGAGTCAGCCACCGCGGCGATGGCGCGCGGCGTGAAGCGGGACTATCCGGCCAGCCCGGCGACCGTTGCCGTCAAGAGCGCCAAGGGTTACTTCGGCACCGACGGGCGCCGGTTCGCGGTGCTGGCGTTCAACGACGGCGCCGTGCTGGTCGTGATCGAGGGGCAGGCGTCCTCGGGCGACCCCGCGGCGCTCCGCGGCGAGCTCTCGTCGCTGTCCGCCAGGATCGCCCGGTAGCGTCCCGATGACCGAGGCGAGGACAGCGCGCCGCCCCGTACGCCGGGTCCGTGCGAGGCGGGCGGCTCTGGTCGCGGTGGCACTGGTGCTGCTCGCCGCCGCAGCGACCGCCTCCTGGCTGCTGTGGGGACGTGGAGGCGCGCCGCTCCCGCAACCCGGAGCGTCCGTGGGCGCCGGGTTGCGGCCGCGCTATCTGGGGTCGTTCGGTGACACGGGCTCCCCGCGGCTGATCGCGCCGCTGGGCATCGCGATCGCGGGGGAACGCGTCTATGTCGCCGACGCCGGCGCGCATACGGTGGCGGTCTTCGACCGCGCCGGCACGCGGGTCGCCACGCTGTCCGGCGGCGGCATGGAGGTCCCGGCCTACGTCGCGGTCGATCCGCGCGACGGACGCGTGCTCGTGAGCGACCGGCAGGTGGGGACCCTCCTCGCGTTCGGTGCCGACGGGCACGCCAAGGGAGCGTTCGACCCGAAGCTCCCCCAAGGCGTCGCAGCCACGGGCACCGCGGGTCCGTGGAGACCCCTGGCGGCAGCCTTCGCGCCGGACGGGACCCTCTATGTCACCGACGTGGCCGGGGAGCACAGGGTGCTCGTCTTCGCCCCCGACGGGGCATTCCGCCGTGTTCTCACTGGTCCGCCCGACCACGGTCTCTCCTATCCGAACGGCATAGCGGTGCTCGGACGCGACGTGGTCGTGGCCGACAGCAACAACGCCCGCCTGATCGTCTTCGCTTCCAATGGCTCCGTCGCGCTCCAGATCCGGACAGGCGGGCTGCCGCGGGGCGTCGCGGTGGTGGCGAGCGGGAGAGGCGCGGGCAATCGCAGCGACCTCGTGGTCGCGGACACCATAGGACGCAAGCTGACCCTGTGGGCGTCCGACGGCACGTCGCTCGGGGAGGCGGGACACGCGGGGTCCGGCACAGGCGAGTTCGCATACCCGACGGGTGTGGCTGCGGGGTCCGACGGGACGGTGTACGCGACCGACACGGGTAACCGACGCGTCCAGATGTGGTCGATGGGACCGCCGACCACCGGTGGGGCGGGGCCGGCGGTCCCGCTCGCGACCACACGGTGGTCGCTGCCCTCGGCGCTCGTCACGGGTGCCCTGTTGCTCGTGGCGGGTCTCGCGGCCGCCGCAGTGACGGCGGTGCGCCGGCGGCGCCTTCGCCAGAGCGGATCAAACGTTACCGCCCGGCGCGGGAACACGGGTCCCGAGTGCCGAAAGGGGCCCTGACAAGGTATGATGCACGGGCAGGGTAAGGGTCGGTCACCGGCGATCGGCAAGGTCCGCGGCATGCTCCATCTGGCGACGTCCAGGCGACGTCCGCATTCTCCGCTCGTTTCCGAACGCTTCGCCCGATGGGCGTCGCGTTTCGCTGTGTCCTGCTTCGCGGTGGCAGCGGTCCTCGTCGCGCCCGCGATCGCCATTGCAGCCACCGCTCCGCACGTCGCGGACGGGAACGGCACAGACGCGTGCGCCATCTGCCACCGCGCACACACCGCGAACACCCAGCTGCCGTACCGATCGCAGCTCTCCGTGGTGCCGACCGCCAACGCACTCGTGCTCTCCGCCGATGCCGGACGAGGGGACGTCGACCTGTGCTACGCCTGCCATGGGATCGCCTCGCTCGGAGCCAGCACGGACGTCGAGAGCTCGTTCGCGATGGAGTCGACCCACTCCCTCGCGCCTTCGACCTCGCTGTACGGGCCGTCGCCGAAGTTGTGCGGGTCGTGCCACGACAGCCACGGGCAGGACCGCGCGGTCGGCGGACTGCCCTACCCGCGGCTGCTGCGCGCATGGGCCACGACCTCGACACTCGTCTTCTCCGGCGACGAGTACTGCGCGACATGCCACGTAGCTCGGCCGTCGTCACGGTTCGCGGGTCTCGACGTCTACAAGCGCACGGGTCACTACACCGCCATGCCCGCGCCAGCGGACGGGACCGCGATCTCGTGCCTTCAGTGCCACGCCGCGCACGGGTCGGACATCGCTCCGCTGCTGGCGAGCTCGGTGGCCGCGCCTGCCGCGCCGGCCACCTCGGTGGTCGCGGCCAACGACCGTCGCGAGTGCGTCGCCTGCCATCCCGCGGCCAGCGCCACATGGTCCGGCGCGACGGCCTACGCACGCTCCTCGCACGGACTGGCGACGGCGACGGTGCCGGTCGTCGCGGAATGGCCGAAGTCGCCCACGGTGCGCCGCACGGGTGAGTGCCAGGTCTGCCACGACCCGATGGGGCGCCCGGACGGTGCCGGCGGGACCATCCCGAAGCTGGCCGAGAACCGCGGCCGCGTACTGTGCGACACGTGCCACAAGGCCGGAGGCGCCGCGAAGACCGACCTGGCGTCCCTGGCATACCCGCCGACCGAGGCGACGAAGCTGGAGCTCTCGGCCGCCTACGCGCCGGCGGCGCCGACCGCCCGCTCGGGCCGGTTGGCTGTCTACAGCCGCGCGACCGCGGGTCCCTCGCCTAGGCCGCTCGTCGGGCCGCGGGAGTACACGGCACCGGGCTCCGTCGGTCGCATCTCCGCCGGTGACATCGATGGTGACGGCCGATCGGAACTCGTCATGGGCGAGCCCGGCGTCAAGCACGTGACCGTCTACCAGCGCGACGATCTCCGCGGCATCACTCAGCAGGCCGGTCCCGGCGTGCTGCCCATCGGCGTGAACGCGGACTTCGTGACGGTCGCCGACGTGACTGTGGCGGGCGTCGACCTCGGGCTCCCTGAGATATGCGTGGTCGACGACACGGCGCACGAGCTTTGGATCTACCGGTATCTGGGGTCGGTACTCACCACGGTCGACGGCCCGCTGCCCGTCGGGCCCGGCGTCACGGGGATCGCTTCAGGCGACGTGACCGGGACCGCCAAGGCGGACCTGGCCATCACATGCTCCGGCGACGATACGCTGCGCATCTTCACAGAATCCGGCGGGACGATGGTCTCTACCGTCAGCACGACTCTCGCGGGCGTGCGGGGACCGAGCATCGGGGACGCATGGGACCGCGGTGCTGGCAGCAAGGACGAGGTCGTCGTGTGCGAACCTGGCGCTGCCACGCCGGGCGTCTCGGTGTTCGATGGCGGCGGCGCGCTGCTGGGCAGCATCCCGGCGACGGGCCAGCCCGGCGCCGTGCCGTACGCTTCGGTCGTGGCCAACGTCCTGCCCGGTGTGAACACGGGTTCGAGCGGCCGGGAGATCGCCGTCGCGTTGATGGGCGGCACCGGCGCCAGCGCCGTCGAGGTCTATCCGCAGGCCGCGCTCGGTGGTCCGGACGCCGGGAACGCGCTCACGTACGTCACGGGGGCGCGCTACGCGTCGGGGAGCCTGGCCGCGGGCGACGTCGACGGTGACGGCAGGGACGAGCTCGTCGTGGGCAACGCCGGCATCTGGGCCAAGGACGTCACCCGCCAGGGGCCGTCCGTGCAGGTCTTGCGCGCGAATCTGCTCGGACTCGCCCTCGACCCGGCGGCCACTATCACCTACCCGGGGGGCGGCAGCGAGATGGCCGGGCCCGAAGCGCCTTCGCTCGCCTTGGCGGACCTGGGCGCCGTGGGGCCGTCGCGTCACCCCATCGACGAGGTCGCTGGAACAGCCCACGTCTCGACCGAGACCGCCAGCGTCGTTCGCCATGTCACCTGCGACGACTGCCACAACGTGCACGAGGCGACGTCCACTGTCGGCGCAGCTCCAGCCGTCGGCGGCCGGATGCTGGGCGCCCGGGGCGTCGCGCTGACCGATACCGGCGTCGGCTCTTTCTCGATCGCGGCACCCGCGCGGGCCGCCAACGAGTACGAGGTGTGTGCGCGGTGCCATTCCAGCTACGTCCCGCTCGCCGGGCGTGGTGATGTCGCCACCGATTTCAACACCTACAACGCCTCGGTCCACGCGGTGAAGGCGCCATCGACATCGGCCACCGCCACGGCGGGCAGCTTCGAGGCCGGGTGGTCGAACGCCTCGGTGCTGCGTTGTACCGACTGCCACTCGAACGCCGACGCGACCAAGCCCGCTGGACCGCACACCTCATCCGCCGCGCCGATCCTGAGGCGGCCACTGTGGGGCGTATCTCCGGAAGCCCCGGACCTCCTGTGCTATCGCTGCCACCTGGTCGGGACCTATCTGGACGGCACGACCGACAGCGGCGGGAGGGCCAGCCGATTCAACGACTCCTCCAAGGGCACGTCCGCAGCGTTCACGATCAACGGGAAGCTGCACATGCTGCACACCAAGGACCTGGGCTTGGGTTGCGGCTCGTGCCACGTGACGCACGGCTCCGCGACCGAGCTGCACCTCATCCGATCGGACGTGGGCTTCAAACACTCGCTCTCCGACGACGGTGGCTCGTGCGACAACGCATGCCACACGGCGCCGCACTCGTACAAGAACCCGTAGGCGCGGGTCCGTCCACGTCGGGCGCGAGTCTGGACTCGTGCGCGCGCTGTCCTTCGACGTTCGGCGCTATAGTAGATGCGCGCGGGCGGCACGACCGCAGGTGACGGAGGTCGGATGGACAAGGTGGAACTCGATCAGGTCTATCGCGGCGACCTCGAGCGGCTCATCGACAAGGTCGTCCAAGCCCGGGGGCTTGACCTGACCCAGTACCGCCGGCCTTACGTGGAACGGCGCATCGCCGCGCGGCTCCGTTCCCTCAACCTGCATACGTACCGCCAGTACGCACGCGCCCTGGACTCCGATCCTGACGAATACGCCCGCCTGCTCGACACTCTGACCATCAACGTCACCGACTTCTTCCGGGACACGCCGGTGTACGAACTGTTCCGTTCGCAGATCGTCCCAGGGATCGTGGACACCAAGCTGCGCGGGCGTCACAGGATGATCCGGGTGTGGTCCGCTGGCTGCGCGACAGGCGAGGAGGCGTATTCGCTGGCGATGTCGTTCCTCGACGCGATCGGCGACAACGCGAGCCGGTTCGTACTCACCATCCTCGCCACCGATATCGACCCGTCGGTTCTCGAGACCGCCAAGCTCGCCACCTATGACATCGCGAAGCTCTCGCACATCCCGGAGGCCGACAGGCATTTTGTGGACGAGGGGCCCGCCACGTTCACCATCAAGCGCGAAGTCACGTCGCACGTCAAGTTCCGCGTGCTCGACCTATTCCGCGACGAGCCCGTCAACGTCGTGGACGTCGTGTTCTGTCGCAACGTCTTCATCTACTTCACGCGCGAGCAGCAGGAGCGCGTCCTCGAGCTGTTCTGGAAGGCGCTGTCCCGCGACGGCTATCTGGTCCTCGGTCGCAGCGAGAAGATGTCACCGGCGCTCTCGGAGCGCTTCGAAGCGGTCAGCGGGCGCGAGCGCATCTACCGGAAACGGCCGCCGAAGTCCTGAGCACGATGGCACACTCTCCCTGCTCGCCATGGAGTAGAATCTGTTCCGACGCGGCAGGGGCGGCCGTGCATCCGTCAACGGAGGAGGAGGGTCTTCTTGACCGAGGAACGCCGTGACAGCTCGATACGGGGCGGCCTGTCGTATCGCTTCACCCTTTGGACATGGATAACCATCGGGCCGGCCGTGACGATCGGCCTGCTCGTGACCGCCATCTACGCGTACGTTGACCTCGCTCTCACACCCGCGAAGATGTTCCCCATCGCATTCTGGGGCGGCGTAGCGATGCTGCTGGCGGCGATACCGGGACAGCTCCTGTGGAACAGGGCGTTCAAGAACAAGATCCTGCGCCCTCTGCGCGATCTGGGCGATGTGATGGTCGAGGCGGGGCAGGGCGACCTGACCGTGCGCGCCAACATCGATACGAACGACGAGATCGGCCTGCTGGCAAATGAGTGCAACGGCCTGATCGCGTCCCTGTCAGACATCGCCGCCAACGTGCGCCGCTCCGCGGAGTCAGTGTCCGCGGCCGCCACGGAGCTCTCCGCCTCATCCGAGGAGATCAACTCCTCGACCATGGAGATATCGTCCTCGGTGCAGCAGATAGCGCACGGCGCCGAGCTGCAGTCGCGCAAGGTCGAGGAGACGTCGTCGGCGATGGAGGCCATCGTCGAGACGGTCGGCCGGGCCGCAGAGCAGGCCGAGGAGGCGTCCCGCACGAGCGAGGAGGCCGCCCGGTATACCGCACATGGACAGCAGGCCACCGATGAAGCCATCGCGAAGATGGCCGAGGTGCAATCGGCGATCGAGACCCTCGCCGGCTCGGTGGAAGTGCTCGGGACGCGTTCGGTCGAGATCGGCAAGATCGTCGACGTCATCACATCCATAGCGGACCAGACGAACCTGCTGTCACTCAACGCGGCCATCGAGGCCGCGCGCGCGGGCGAGTCGGGTCGCGGTTTCTCTGTCGTGGCCGAGGAGGTCCGCAAGTTGGCCGAGGGCTCGGGCAAGGCTGCCGAGCAGATCGGCGACCTCATCAAAGAGGTCCAGGAGGAGACGGGCAAGGCGGTCAAGTACATGCAGATCGGCATGCGCGAGGTCGCTGCGGGTACGGAGGTCGTGGGCCGCAGTTCGGCGTCGCTCTCCCAGATCAACGATGTGGTCAACCGCACAGCGGCGCTGGCAGAGCGCATTGCCGAGGCCATGGCCGAGCAGCGCGAGCGCACCGCCTCCGTGGACCGCGCGATGCATGACATCGCGGCCGTGGTGGAGCAGAACGCGGCCTCGGCTCAGCAGACCGCCGCGGCCGCCGAGGAGCAGACCGCCTGCATGCAAGAGATCTCGTCTTCGGCGCAGGACCTGGCGGACATGGCTCACCGCCTCGAGGACTCGGTCCACATCTTCCGCATCTCAGAGGACTGAGGCTGCCGCATGAGTGGACCTCTGAGCAGCCAGTACGTCATATTCCGGGTCGGCGCCGAGGAGTTCGGCCTGCCGATCGCGCAAGTGTCGAGCATCATCCGCCACGAGATCGCGACGCCCGTCCCGCGTGCGCCCGATATGGTCGAAGGCGTCATCAACCTGCGCGGGCGCGTAGTGCCCATCGTCTCGCTGTCCCGCAAGCTCTTCGGCAGCGACCCCGTGATCACTGTCGCCAGCCGCATCGTCATCGCGGAGTCGTCGAACGGACCCGTAGGGCTGGTCGTCGATGCCGCGCATGAGGTGGCGACGATCCTCGACGATGACGTGCGACCCGCGCCCGAGGCGGCGCTGGTGGCCGAGACCGCCGAGGCGTTCCGTGGCGTGGTCCAGATGGAGGGAAGACTCGTGATCCTGCTCGAACTCGACAAGGCGCTTCCCCGCGCTGACTACGCAGCGACTGGCACTACCGAGGCCGGGGAGGATGAGGCGCATGTCTAGTACTGTCCTCGTGGTCGATGATGCCGCATTCATGCGCATGATGATCCGCGACATCCTGGCCAAGGAGGGCTACGTCATCCACGAGGCCGTCAATGGCCGGGATGCCGTGGACAAGTACGAGGAGATCCACCCCGATCTCGTCACGCTGGATATCACGATGCCCGAGATGAACGGTCTCGATGCGTTGCGACTCATCCGCGACGGGGACCCTCAAGCCCGAGTCCTGATGGTCAGCGCCATGGGACAACAGAAGATGATAGTCGAGGCGCTGGAGGCCGGGGCCATGGACTTCTTGGTCAAGCCGTTCCAGCCGACGAAGGTGCTGGAGACGGTCAAGAAGTGCCTGCAGACGACGCCGCACTAGACCGGATTCCCGCGATGCGAGAGCCGATCCGCGTCCTCGTGGTCGACGACTCGGCCCTCGTGCGCCAGATGCTCGTTCGGGCCTTGGGCCTCGATCCTCGCATCGAGGTCGTCGGATGGGCCCGCAATGGCGTGGAAGCGATCGAGCAGAGCCGCAGGCTGCAACCCGACGTCATCACTCTCGACATCGAGATGCCCGAGCTCACCGGACTCGAGGCCCTTCCGCACATCGTGCGGAATTCCAAGGCTCGCGTGCTCATGCTCTCCTCTCAGGACGATCCCGAAGTCACCTACCAGGCGCTCACTCGCGGGGCCGTCGACTTCATCTCCAAACCGCGCGGCGGTTTCGCCACGTCGCTCTCCGAGTTGTCCGACCAGCTGGTCAAGAAGATCAAGACCGCCTATAGGATCGATCCCGCCAAGAGGACCATCGGGCACGACGGGTCGGATGGGCGGGTGGAGTCGTCGGTCGCCGGGGCATCCGGGTCCGGGACCCGGGAACATGTGAGACCGCCGCGCGCCGCGACGGACTCTCTGGCGCACATCGTCGCGCTGGCCGCCTCGACGGGAGGGCCTCCGGCCCTGGAGCAGGTGTTCTCCGGCCTGCCGCAGGACCTGCCGGTCGCGTATCTGGTGGTACAGCACCTGCCCGCGGGGTTCACGGCCTCCTTCGCGAAACGTCTCGCGCGAATCTCCGGGATGCCGGTGGTGGAGGCGGCGATGGGCATGCGCGTCCAGCCCGGACACGGGTACCTGGCGCCGTACGGAAGCCATATGGTCGTCTCCGGAAGGCCTGGCCGGACCACGGTGCTGGAACTCCTCGACAGTCCGCCGATGCACGGAGTGAGGCCCGCCGCCGACCCGCTGCTCGTCTCGCTTGCGAACGAGTATGGCGACCGCGGCACGGGTGTCGTCCTTACAGGAATGGGTACGGACGGCGCCAAAGGGCTCATGGCCCTGCGCAACGCTGGCGGACACACGATCGCGCAGGACGAGCACACCTCCATCGTGTGGGGCATGCCTGGCGCGGCGGTCAAAATGGGGGCCGCCGTGCTGGTGGAGCCGCTGGATCGGATCGCCGCGGAAGTGCGGCGTCATGTCAGAGGGGAAGCGTGACGGTGTCGGACGACATGGACATGCAGGTCTATCGCGACGTGTTCCTATCCGAGAGCGCCGAGTACATCCAGGCGATAATCGACGGCATGCTCGTGCTCGAGTCCGACCCGCATGACCTCGAGCCGGTCGAAGTGGTCTTCCGCGGCGCGCACAGCCTCAAGGGCATGGCCGCCGCGATGGGCTACGAGCGCACGTCCGAGCTGACCCACAAGATGGAGTCGCTCATGGACACCGTACGCAAGCGCGAGCAGAGCGTGGACGGGGCGCTCGTGGATATCGTGCTTCGCGCGGTGGACGTCGCGAAGGCGCTCATCGATGACGAGTCGAACGGGAGAGCGGCGATCGACACGTCGAGCATCACCTCCGAGCTCGAAGTACGGACGCAGTTCCGAAGCAGCGTCCCTGACGCCACGGCCGATGCGGCTGCCGGTGCGCCATCAGCTCCGGCCCACGGCGACATGGCGCTCGAGCCCGGGGAGAGGGTCATCCACGCCTCCGTCGACCTCGAGGATACCTGCGTGCTCAAGTCCGTACGGGCGTACATGGTGGTGAAGCGTCTCAGCCACATGGGCCACGTCGTCGACACGACGCCGTCAGCACGCGAGATAGAGGATGAGCTGTTCGACCACACGTTCGAGGTGGTCGTCCGCACCAGGCAGGCCGTCGGTGATGTCGAGCGCGCGATCCTGGCCGTGACCGAGGTGCACGCGGCGCGGGTCGACGAGATGGAGGTCGCCGGCGGCGACGCGGCGCCAGTGGAGACGAGCGTTCCCGGGGAGCTCCACGCGCGAGCCCGCACCGAGGTCCCGAAGCTCTCCGAGACCCAGACGGTGCGCATCTCCATCGGGCACCTCGATACGCTCGTCGACCTCGTTGGTGAGCTCGTGATCCTGCGCTCCAGGCTCGAGACCCTCGCCGGCGAGGCGGACGACCTCCGGTTCACCGAGGCCGTCGAGAGACTTCACGCAATCTCGTCGGACCTCCAGCACGAGGTCATGCAGACACGCATGGTGCCCGTCGGCAACATCTTCAACCGCTTCCCGCGCATGGTGCGAGACCTGGCGCGCGACCTGGGCAAGGACATAGCCTTCGAGATGGACGGCCTGGACATCGAGCTGGACAGGACGGTCCTGGACGAGATCGGCGACCCCCTCGTGCACCTGCTGCGCAACGCGGTCGACCACGGCATCGAGAGCGCGAGTGAGCGTGTCGCCGCCGACAAGCCAGGGCGCGGGTGTGTGCGGCTGGTCGCCGCGCGCGAGCGCGACCAAGTGCTCATCAGCGTCTCCGACGACGGCGGGGGCATGGATCCCGACCGCATCTGGGCCAAGGCCGTCGAGCGCGGGATGGTCGACCCGGCGGACCGCGACGGCTACTCGGCCGATGACGTGCTGATGCTCACGTGCACACCCGGCTTCTCCACGGCTGACGTCGCGACGAAGGTGTCCGGTCGTGGCGTCGGCCTTGACGTCGTCCGCGGCAAGATCGAGTACCTCGGCGGTTCGCTCCACATCAGGCAGCGGCCGACGGGCGGGACCGAGTTCGAGCTGAGCCTGCCTCTCACGCTGGCGATCATCCAAGCGCTGCTCGTGAGGTCGAGCGGGCAGACGTTCGCGCTGCCGCTCGGCGCGGTCACCGAGGTCTTCGCGCCCGACGAGATCGACGCCGGGAGCGTGGACGGCATGCCTGTGGTCACGCTGCGCGACGGGCGTATCGTCTCTCTCCACCGGCTCGACGTGCTGCTGGGATTCTCGGACGACGCCACGCGCCTACCGGGACCGCGGGAGCACGTGGTGTTGGTTGAGACGGGCGATGTCGCGCGGGCGCTGTCCGTCGAGTCGCTCACCGGAAGACAGGAGATCGTGATCAAGCCGCTGTCACGCATGTTCCGCGGGGTGCGCGGTCTGGGGGGCGCTACGGTCCTCGGAGACGGCTCCGTGGCGCTGATCCTCGATCCGCGCATGCTGTTCAGCATGGGAGGGGAACGCTGATGCGCATCGAGGACCTCACGGCCATGCAACTGGATGCCTTGCGAGAGGTGGGGAGCATAGGCGCCGGGCACGCGGCGACGGCGCTCTCCCAACTCGTGGACCATCGCATAGATCTCGAAGTGCCGCAGCTCGAGCTGCTGCCGATAGGCAGCGTTCCTGATGTGTTCGGCGGACCGGAGACGCTGGTCGGCGCCGTGTACGACAGGATGCTCGGCGACCTGGGTGGAGGGCTGCTGTTCGTGGCTCCTCGCGACTCCTCGCTGGCGCTCGTGGACCTCATGCGCAACAGGCCGGTCGGCACCGCCAAGTCGTTCGGCACCGAGGAGGAGGCGATGATCACGCACGTCGCGTCGATACTCGCGGCTTCGTACGTTGCCTCGATCGCGAGGCTCGCGGACCTCAACATCCTGCCCGCGAAGCCCTCGTTCGCGCTGGACATGGCGGGGGCGATACTGGAGGTCGTGACCGCCGAGATCGGTATGCGGGCGGAGAACGCGCTTCTGCTGCGCACGCGCTTCTTCAGCGAAGAGACCACCGTGGACGCGTACATGTTCTTCCTCCCGGACCCGGACAGTCTGGATGTGCTTCTTGGCAGACTCGGGGTCGTGTGAGGCAACTTCCTGTGATGCACAGCGACACAAGCTATCTCGACAACGTCGACCGGCATGTCACGGTCGGTGTGGGCGAGCTTGCCACGGCGACCTACCCGGAGATCCTCACGACCCAGGCGCTGGGCTCCTGCATCGGCATCGCGCTATGGGACCCGTCCCGGCAGGCCGGGGGCATGGCGCACGTCATGCTGCCGTCCTCGGAAGACACGCGGATGGTGGGCAAGATGGACCGCTTCGCCACCCACGCGGTCCCGGCCCTCATCGCGCTGCTCGAGGCCGAAGGCAGTTCGCACCGGCGCCTGGTGGCCAAGATCGCAGGAGGGGCTGCCATGTTCAAGGGGGACTCGATGCTCGCGGGCATCGGCAGCCGCAACATCGACGAGGTCCACCGCCAGCTGCATCTCGCGGGCGTCTTGCTGCGTGCCGAAGATACCGGTGGAGACCACGCACGCACTATCGAACTGCATCTCGACACAGGTATCCTTGTCGTGCGCAGCTATCAGTACGGCATCCGGGACATCTGAGCGACGACCAAGCCGACCTACGGAAGAGCCCAAATGACCGACGCACGTGCAGAGGCGACCATGGCGCGCACGCACCCCGGGCGCCTGACGATAGCCATCGTCGGGGGCAACCTCCGCTCGGCTTCCATCCTCCGCCTTCTCAACGAGGTCGATAACCTGTCCGTCGTAGCGCTCGCCGACAACAACCAGTCGTCACCTGGCGTTCGTCTGGCCGAGGAGCTCGGCATCTTCACGACATCCGACATCAGCGAGCTGTACCAGGTGCGGGACCTCGACCTGATCGTCGACGTGTCCGAGGACGCAGCCACGCGCGTCCTGCTGGAAGAGGATTGCCCGTCCGGTGTCGAGGTCATAGGGAGCCGCGGGTCGGAGATGATCTGGGACCTCCTCGTCGCCAAGAAGCGCGGCGAGGAGCAGGAGAAGCTGTTCGTCGAACTGCAGGTGGCGTACGACAAGATCCGCAGCCATGAGCGCAAGCTCCAGTCCAGCAAGGAGGCTCTCGAGCGGGCGAACGGTGAGCTCGAGGGCCGACTCGCCGAGATCTTCTTCACCCATGAGTTCTTCAAGGCCCTCACGTCGTTCTCGTCGGTCGACGACGTCACGTCCCTGATCGTCGACGGTGCCAACGGGATCCTCGGCGCCGAGATCAGCTGCGTGTACCTGCTCGACCAGGAGAAGTGGCTCTTGCGGCTTAGAGCGAGCCAGGGGCGCCCCGAGCACTTCTTCGCAGCCGCTGTCCCCGTGTCGGAAACGCTGCTCGGCCGCGCCTTCACCGAAGGGACGGTGCAGGAGACCGACATCCCCGATGGCGGCCGGTCGGCGCGCTGGGTGTGCGAGCCTTCCGATCTCCGCTCGCACGCTGCGATCCCGCTCCGCACCGGCGACCTGATCGTCGGAGTGCTGGTCGTCGCGTCCTCCACATACCGGGAGATGACGCCGGCGGAGATTGAGCGCCTCCAGGTCATCGCCAACCAAAGCTCCCTGGCGCTCCAGAACGCGCTGCTCCATGAGGAACTCGAGCGTCTTTCGGTGACGGACAGGCTCACCGAACTGTACAACCACGGGTATTTCCAGCAGCGCCTCGAAGAGGAGCTCGGCCGCGCGTCGCGATTCGCGCACACGCTGTCATTGATCATGCTCGACATCGACGACTTCAAGGTGTTCAACGACACCTTCGGGCATCCTCGCGGCGATAAGGTCCTGCAGATGGTGAGCGACGCCATCCGGGAGAACCTCCGGGAGATGGACGTGGCCGCGCGCTATGGCGGTGAGGAGTTCGTCGTGGTGCTTCCCGAGACGGATCTCGAGGGGGCGCGCGCCGTCGCCGAGCGCATCCGCCGCAGCGTCGAGGCGCTGTCGTTCATCGGAGGCGATGGCATCCCGTCGGTCCGCAAGACCATCTCCGTCGGCGTGGCGTCGTATCCGCGCAACGCGACCACCCAGGGCAAGCTCATCGAGACGGCGGACCACGCCATGTACGTTTCGAAGCGCAGCGGAAAGAACCGTGTCGTCTCGGCTGAGTGATGCCGCAGGGCCCGTCGCGTGTCATGGGAGAAGCGTTCAGACGAGTTCACATACCTTAATCGGCGTGAAGATTGCTGTGACTCACATGAGTGTGCGGGGTACCATGTGAGCGAGACCCGAGGATCGGCTTGCGAGCACGAGCTGACCACGACGGGCGAAGGGAAGTGCCGTCGATGAGCCTCAAGCGAGCCCTTGAGAAGATCCCGGACGACCGGATGAGCGAGACGGCCGCCAAGGACATCCTTCGTCTCTTCCGTCACCACCCCGACGAGCCGCTCTCGGTGACTGACGTCGCGCGCCGAGCAGGTCTCAATGAGACGACTGCCGGCGTGATACTATGTGTGCTTGCCGACTTCTACGTGCTCTCCGCCGACGCGGACCGCTACCGGTACCACCGGGACACGATCGTCGATATGGAGATCGAGCGCTTCCTGCGCCGCGCGGAGACTCACAACGAGTTCGTGCAAGCGAATGTCGCGAAGTTCCGCGAGCGGTACGGTACGCACTAGGCCAACGTCGGAGTCGGCCCGGGCATCCTCGGGCATCGTCGCCGGCATCTCAGGAGCGGCGTGGAATCCAGACCAATCCGCGAGGGTGACCGCGGCCCAGCAGTCGAAGACATCCAACGCAGACTCCTCACCCTCGGCATCGTGCTGGGGGGTACGGGAGTCGATGGCGTGTTCCTAGGCGCGACCCTCTCGGCCGTTCGCGCGTTCCAGCGTGAGCTTGACCTGGCCGAGGACGGTGAGGTCGGTCCACGCACATGGTCGGCCCTCGTCGATGCCACCTTCAGCCTGGGCGACAGGCTCCTATACCTGCGGCGACCGTACTTCCACGGAGCCGATGTGCGGACGCTCCAAGGAGCGCTGAACGCGCTCGGGTTCGCGTGCGGCGAGCATGATGGCATCTTCGGAGCCTTCACCGAGCGCGCGGTCAGTGACTTCCAGACCAACACCGGTCTGCCCGACGACGGGATCGTCGGGATGGACACGGTGCGAGCGATCGGAAGCCTGCGGCACGTGTGGGCGGACAAGACGCCGACCACCCCGTCGGGCCTGCGCGCCATGCCGGCCCGCAGCGCCGGGGTCCTCGCGTCTTCCCCGGTTGCGATCGTGCCGTCCGACGAGGACGGCCGGCGTCTTGCGGAGCGGGTCGCGAACCTTGCGGCCGCCAGCTGGGACGGCGCCCTGGTGACCGTGGCTGAGACTGCCCCGGCTGGTGTTGCCGCGATCGTCCGGATCGGGCGTGAGGCACCGCGGACGACCACCGCCATGCCGGTGGTGCGGTGCTGCGACGGCCCGGATCCGACCTTGGCGACCCGCATGGTCACGGCGTTGAACGCAGCGGCCTGCGTGCCTCTCGATGTGGCCGTCGTGCTCGGTGACGCGGATGTTTCCGGAGAGCATGAACTGCAGCACTTGGCGGTGGGTTTGCTTGATGGACTGTGCCTCGGGTTGGATGCGGCCCGCCGGCCTGTGGTATCCTGACCGGGTTTTCCAAGCCACCTCTCGCCGACGACGGCGTATCTGACTGCGACCTCCCAAAGGAGGCGAAGGCCATGACCCCCTCTCGACTTCGCTTGATCTCCCTGCTCACGGCGGCACTGCTTCTGTCCGCCATCGTTCCCGCGTACGCCTCGCCGGCCGCCGTCGCCGACAAGCAGAAGCAGGCGATGGCCGTCAAAGCACAGGTCGACTCCCTCGACGTCAAGATGGAAGTCGCGAGCGAGGACTACAACAAGGCGTCTGAGAAGTACAAGCAGCTGACGGCCAAGGTCAAGAGCACCCAGGCCCATCTCGCTTCGCTCACCGCCCATCAGGACCAGCTCCAGGGCAGCCTCGACGTTCGCGCCGACGGCATGTACCGCAACGGGCCCACCGGCATGGTCTCCGTGCTGCTGGGTTCCCGAACGTTCGACGACTTCGCCTCCACGTGGGACTTGCTCAACCAGGTCAATAAGGCCGATGCCATCACGGTCGTCGATCTCAAGAGCACGCGTGTCCAGGTCAAGAGCACCGAGGGACAGCTTCTCGTCGCTCAGGCGGACGCCAAGAGCCAGTTCAAGACCATGGCGGATCGCAAGAGCCAGATCACCGCGCAGCTCCAGGAGCGCAAGAAGGCGCTCTCTGGCCTTGAAGCCGAGGTCGCCGCGCTGCAGGCCGCGGACGAGGCCGCACGGCTCGCAGCCGCGCGGGCGCTGGTTTCGCGTCGAAGCACCAGCGGTGGCGGTGGCGGTGGCGGGCACTACCCGACGCCGACGATCCCCGCGCACGGTAGCGTGGTCGACTTCGCCCGCTCGCGCCTCGGGCTTCCCTACGTGTGGGCGGCCAGCGGCCCGAACTCGTTCGACTGTTCCGGTCTCACGATGTGGGCCTACGCCAAGGTGGGGATCTCCCTGCCGCACAGTTCCCGGGACCAGATCAACGTGGGCCAGCGCGTCTCACTGGCGGACCTGCAGCCCGGTGACCTGGTGTTCTTCGGCAGCCCGATCCACCACGTGGGCATCTACATCGGGGGCGGCGAGATGATCCATGCGCCGCACTCCGGCGACGTGGTCAAGATCGGCCCGCTCCAGAGCAACTTCGCCGGTGCCAGCAGGCCGTAGCAGGAGCTGGCCCGCCGCTCGTCCTTCGGCTTCCAGCGAGTCCCATCACCCTCACTTGCGGTATGCTCTTGAGCGTTCCGGTATGTGACGGCGGACGGCTGTGGAGTGACTGCAACGATGGCTGAGATCGACGGACTTCTAAAGCTCATGGCGGAACAGGGCTCCTCCGACCTTCATCTCAAGGCCGGCAGCCCTCCGGCGGTGCGGCTCAACGGCAAGCTGGTGATCCTGCGCGAGATCCAGTCGCTCACGCCAGAGATGACGCAGCGCCTCGCCATCGGCATGATGGACGAACGGCAGCAGGCCACCTTCGAGAATCATCGCGAGATCGACTTCGCGTATTCGCTCTCGGGCGTCGGGCGCTTCCGCGTCAACGTCTTCCACCAGCGGGGGAGCGTCGCGATGACCCTGCGGCGTGTCTCCACGGAGCGCTGCTCCATCACGGATCTCGGGCTTCCGCCGGTCATCCTGCAGCTGGCCAACGAGCCGCGGGGCCTCGTGCTCGTGACCGGTACGGCCGGCTCGGGCAAGACCACGACGCTCGCTGCGATGATCGACCACATCAACCACACGCGCGAAGGTCACATCGTGACCATCGAGGACCCCATCGAGGTCCTCCATCGCGACGAGAAGTGCATCGTGAACCAGCGCGAGATAGGCATCGACACCGAGAGCTACGCCGACGCGCTGCGGCACGTCGTGAGGCAGGACCCCGACGTCATCCTGATCGGAGAGATGCGCGACCACGAGACGGTCTCCGCGGCCCTGACGGCGGCCGAGATCGGCAACTTGGTGTTCTCGACGCTGCACACGATCGACGCCACCGAGACCATCAACCGCATCATCGACTTCTTCCCGCCGTACCAGCAGAAGCAGGTCCGGCTCATGCTGGCCTCGACGCTGAAGGGCATCGTGTCGATGCGGCTGATCCCGTCGATCAACGGCGGGCTGGTGCCCGCGGTGGAGGCGCTGGTCATGACCGGGACTATCCGCGAGTACATCCTGGACTCCGAGCAGACGTACAAGATCCGCGATGCGATGGACGAGGGCGAGTACTACGGTATGCAGACCTTCGACCAATCGCTGCTGCGGCTGTACCAGGCCGGCCAGATCACGATGGACGACGCGGTGTCCATGGCAGGCAACGCGCACGACTTCAAGATCAAGGTGCGCCAACTGGGAGTGGACAGCCACACCGCCGCCGAGAGCGGGATCTACTGACGGAGCCGCCTACCTGACGTACTTGGCGAGCAGCTCGTCGACCTCCGCTGGCATGTTGCCCAGACCGCCCATGTGCTGCTTCAGGTAGCTGTTATCCATGAGCAGCTTCATCGTGATCATGAAGTAGTCCCGCTTGGACTTCGACATCGTCGGCACGCGCTTGAGCTTGCCCATGTAGAAGTTGCGGTAGCAGTCGATGACCATCTTCATGAGCTCGTCCGTCGTCATGGCCTCGGGCTTCACGACAGGTGCCACGAGGTTGTAGTCCTCGTAGTCCCGGCTCACTATGTACGGCTCGAGGTCGGGATACATGTCCGCGTACGGCCACGGCGCGATGGTCAGGAAGAACGCCAGGTCCGGGTCGTAGTGCACCGCGAGGTCGAAGGTCGCCTTGATGTCGGCGGGGGTGTCGCCCGGCAGGCCGAGCACGAGAGAGGTCTCCGAGATCATGTCGTGCGAGTTGATGAGCTCTATGGCGCGCTTGCCCATCGCCACCTCGGTGTTCTTCTTGAACATGTCGAGGGTCGCCTGGTCTGTGCGCTCCACGCCCACGTAGATGTGCTCGATGCCGGCCCGCTTGTACTTGCCCATGATGGCCTCGTCGCGCAAGACGTCGTCCACGCGGGTCTCCATGAGCAGGTGCATGCCTACGTCGCGCTCAATGAGCAGGTCGAGGATGCGCTCCCACCGTTGGCCGTCCAAGGTCGGCGTCTCGTCCGACAGCATCGCCACACCCACGCCGAACTTGTCGCGCAGCATCTCGAGCTCGGACACGAAGTCCTCGGCGCTTCGGGCGCGCCACGTGCGCTGCCAGAAGACCTGCTGACTGCAGAAGGAGCACGCCTGGTCGCACCCGCGAGATGATGAGACGATCGCGAGATTGGTCTCGGGCATCGGGTAGAACGTGTAGATGTCCCAGTCGACGAGGTCCCACGCAGCCGGCATGTCGTCGAGGTTGTGGATGAACGGACGGCTCGGCGTCGCAAAGGGGGTGCCGGCGACGTTGTAGGCGATGCCGGTCACTTTGGCGGGATCGTCGCCCGCGTCCAGACAGCGCATCAGCTCGACCGCGGTCCGCTCGCCTTCTCCCCGCAGGACGAAGTCGACGGCGTCACCGTCGAGGCGCAGGACCTCGTCGTACATGAAGTGCGCGTGGACGCCGCCGATCCCCGTCACGACGCCGGGGAGCGCCTCCTTCACCAGCCGCAGGAGCTGCGCCGCTTTCGGGTACGACGAGGTGTACGAGGTGGTCAGAACGACATCCGGCCCTATCTCGGCCAAGTGCGTCGCGATCTGATCGAGGTCGTGGTTCATCGTCATCGCGTCGTAGATGATGGGATCGAAGCCGGCGGCACGCAGTGCTCCGGCGATGTAGACGAAGGCGACGTTCGGCCAGCTTCCAGCCGTTTCCACGACCCCGCTGTGGTACGGCGGCGTCACGAGGGCGATCCGGCGGATACGATCAGGCATTAGGCCTCCACTGCTCGAGTGCACTGATAGCCGAGAGACGGTCCCCCCGACCGACGGACATTCTATCATGCGTCCGATCGCGACGGTTCGCGGGTCAGTCTGTCGAGCACGAGCAGCGTGAGCGCCACACCGATGCCCACCCCGATCGCGTCGAGCGTCCAGTCCATGGGGTCGGGCACCCTTCCGGGGACGAACGCCTGGTGCCACTCGTCGCTCAACGCGTAGACCCAGCACATGGCGACCGCGAGCCACGCCGCTCTCCCGACATCGAGGGACGCGAGGAGTGCGAACACCACGAGTGAGCCGAGCACCACGTACTCGACCACGTGCGCCTCGTTCCCGAACCGCCCGGGGACCTGCGAGCCATGCAGCGAGGACATCGCGAAGATCACGGCAGCCCATGCGGCGACCGCGCACCAGCGAAGCGTGGTGCCAGGCGCGAGGGAGATCCCGCGAGGGGGAGTGGCTGCCGGATCGGTCATGGCGAGAGTCTAGCATCCCGCCGACCGTCAGACGGTCGAAGACATTGACGTGGCGCGCCTGTTTGCGCCACGGTGGGCGGCATGCGATGCGGGCACGGGTGATCGTGTGGAGAGGTCGGGGACCTTGGAGAGACGGGGCGCGCTCATATCGGTGGTTGCCTCCGCAGCGTGTTTCTCCACGCTCGCCGTGCTCACCAAGATCGCCTATCGCTACGGAGCGGGCCCACTGCCGCTGCTCACATGGCGGTTCGTGGCCGTGGCCCTTGTCTTGGCCGTGTGGCAGTTGGTGCGCTCACCCGGGGCGCTGAGAGTCAGCGCCGGAGACATCGGGCGCTACTCCATCCTGTCGCTGACCGGCTACGGCGCCGCGTCCCTGTGCTTCTTCTTCGCGGTGAGGTACGTCGGCGCCTCGGTGACGACGGTGCTGCTGTACACGTACCCCGCGATCGTCTCGCTCATCGCCTGGGTCTTCCTGGGGGAACCGTTCACGTGGCGGCGCCTGGCCGCGATCAGCCTGACGTTCGCCGGGTGCGCGCTCGTGGCCGACGTGCTGGGTGCGCGCGGCTCTGCCAACCTCACGGGAGTCGCTCTGGGGCTGGGGGCCGCGTTGGGCTACGCGGTGTTCAACGTGTTCTCCTTCCGCTGGATGGGACGACAGCCCCGGATAGTGCTGATGACCTACACGTTCGCCATCTCCGCAATCGGCGTGGCGGCGGTCACGCTCCTGTCGGGCAACAGCCTGTCGACCGCGGCGTGGGCGCCTGGGGTGTGGGGCCTGCTGGCGCTCATCGTGCTCATCCCCACGGTGATCGCGGTGCTGCTGTATCTGCGCGGACTCGGCGGGCTCGGTGCAGCGCAGGCGGCGATCATTTCCACATTCGAGCCGCTGTTCACGATCCTGCTCGCGATGGCGGTCCTGGGCGAGCGTCTCTCGCCCCTGCAGTGGGCCGGCGCCGTCATCCTTCTCGCGGGAGTCGTGCTCGCCGAGTGGCGCCCGTCGGGCTCTCGAGCGCGGAAGACCGTCGAGGTCGACGAGTTCGCGGGCCTCTAGAGTCGCTGGGACGGCCAGCGGCCGAACGCCAACGGCGTACCGCCGTCAGCGGCCGAGCACGAGCGCGTAGATGACGCCGCCGCGCACCATCCACGCGACGACCTCGACGGCCGCCTGTCCGCCGAACGCAGCTCCTACCATCGACCACACCTCTCGCTTCGTGCCACCCCCGGCTCGCAGGGCGCGCCACGTCAGCGCCGCCGAAGCGACGAGCGCAACGGCGTGAAGATAGGGTGTCACCGCCAGGGCCAGGGGCATGAGGCCGCCCGACCAAGCGACGTCAACGGATGCCGGCCGGGCCCGGAGCTCTCCGCTCGCGGCTAGACGCATGACGGCCAAGCGCGCACCCGCCCAGACGATCAGCCACGCGCCGTCGGCGACCGCGGCGACCGCACCCGCCCCACTGTGCCATGTCACGAACGCAGCCAGAGACGTCCCTATGGCCAGGAACCCGTATCCCGTCCGAGACACGAGGACCCGCGCCCGCGGGTCGTCCGAGCAGATCATGCCTTCGGGCCGACCGATGAAGTCCGCGACCGACGCCAGCCAGATGGTCGCGCCGGATCGCGAAGGCAGGGAGCGGGCCGTTCGTAGCGCCTTCGTGACCGCCACCCGCCAGTACCCGAACAGTTCCCCCGCGACAGTGGCGACGGTCGCTCTCTTGCGCGCTGGGGTGTCATTCGGCCGTGCTACCATGTGCTCGCGGTCCCTGCTCTACGGTGGTGGTGTCATGGCTGCCAAGTCTAGCAGGAGTGCGGCTCGACTCCGACGCCCGGTGCCGCCGGTGCGCTGCTTGATCGGACCGTGGACATCACCCGCGAGCCGCCCCGCCGGCACCGGGGATCCGGATCGGAGTATCGGGCACTCACATGACCAGTGGTCGTCGTTTCACGGTCGTCGTCCTGCGATCGCTCGCCATCGCGCTGTTCGCTGTCGCGCTCCTGGCGTTCGCAGCCAGCGCGGGGCTCATGTGGCTCGCGACGACGCTGCCCGACCTGGACACGGCGCCCCCGGGTCTGGGCGCCCCCCGAACGTCGATCGTGTACGCCGCTGACGACTCCGTGATCGCGGAATGGCACGGCGGCCAGGACCGCAAGGTGATCCCGCTCACCTCCATCCCCAAGGCGATGCGCGACGCGGTCGTCGCTGCGGAGGACCCGGGTTTCTATGCGCACGCCGGTCTGGCTTCTGGCGCAGTCTCCAAAGCGTTGGGCATGAGCACAGCGGACGGTGGCGGGCGTGCCTCGATCACCCAGCAGCTCGTGAAGATGATCATGGCGCAGCAGAAGCGCACCTTCGTCCAGAAGGTGCGTGAGGTGCTCATGGCCTACCTGCTCGAGACCCGCTCCTCCAAGGACAAGGTCTTGGAGGCATACCTCAACCTCGCGTATTTCGGCGACGGCCGCTACGGAGTGGAGAGCGCCGCGCGCGGCTACTTCGCCAAGCCTGCCTCGGAGCTCACCCTGTCTGAGGCCGCAACACTCGCCGGGATCATCGACCTGCCGACGAAGGCCGCGCCGACCAACGACCTCAAGCTCGCCACGCTGCGTCGTGACGCAGTCCTGATCAAGATGCGCGATCTGGGGACGATCACGTCGGAGGCGGAGGTCGCCGCACGCAAGACGCCTGTAGCGCTGAACAAGTCGGCACTGGCGGACGTCGCGAAGATCGCCCCCCATTTCGTCGAGTACGTGAAGCAGGAGCTCATCGCCAAGCTTGGCTCACAGGCCGTGTACACCGGCGGTCTTCGCGTGTACACCACGCTGCGCCCGGCGGTGCAGCGTCAGGCCGAGGCCGCGGTGGCCTCGGTCCTCACAGCCCCGACGGATCCGGAGGCCGCGGTGGTCTCCGTGATCCCCGCCACGGGCGAGATCGTCGCAATGATCGGCGGCCGCGACTTCAAGACCGGGCAGTTCAACCTCGCAGCGCAGGGCCGGCGCCAGCCGGGCAGCGCGTTCAAGCCGTTCGTGCTGGTCGCGGCGCTCGAGAAGGGTGTGAGTCCCGACCGTCAGTTCGAGACCTCGCCGCTGAGTGTCAAGGTCAAGGACAGGATGTGGAACGTCACGAACTACGAGAACGGGTTCACCACCGGGCAGCTCACGCTGCGCGCCGCGACAGACTGGTCGGTCAACGCGGTCTTCGCCCGTCTCGTGCTCGAGGTGGGACCGGCCTCGGTCGTCGACGCGGCCAAGCGGATGGGCATCACCACACCACTGAACGCCGACCCGGCCATCGCCCTCGGGGGGCTCACCAACGGTGTCTCGCCGCTCGAGATGGCGTCGGCATACGGCACGCTCGCGTCGGGCGGCATGCGGGTGGAGCCGACCGCGATCCGGATGGTATCCGACGGCTCGGGGCGCGTCGTGCTCAAACCGAAGACGACCCCGAAGCGTGCGGTGGGCCAGGACGTGGCCGCGCAGGTCTCGGGGATGCTCCATGACGTGGTGGAGCGAGGGACCGGCATGAACGCCCGCTTCGGAGGCTGGGCCGCTGGCAAGACGGGCACCACGCAGTCGTACCGTGACGCATGGTTCGTCGGGTATTCGGGCGACCTGTGCACGGCCGTGTGGGTCGGCTACCGGCAGGCGCAGATCGACATGACGGATGTCCGCGGCACCAAGGTGGCCGGCGGGACGTTCCCCGCCGCGATCTGGGGGCGGTACACGGGTGCGGCTCTGCCCGTGATGGGAGCGGCCGGCGCCGGGGGTGGGGCGCCGACGACGTCCTCGGGCGGAGGGAGTGGCCAAGAGACGGTGCATGTGCGGATCTGCCGCGCGACGTTCCTGCTCGCGAACCCGCGGTGTCCCGATGTCGTCGCGGTCGACCTGGAGCCCCAGCTGGTCCCGAAGTCGGTGTGCACGAAGCACTAGTCCGTACCCGACGCCGGTCGCCCCCGGCGCTTCTACGCCCGGCGACCACGCCCGCTCGCGACCAGTGTGCGCACCAGCCACGGTGTCTTGAGCCCGATGACCTGCGGGGGGCACAGCTCCTGGCAGCAGTAGCAGCGGATGCACTTGTCGTAGTCGAACGACGGCCTGTGGTCGACCATCGTGATAGCGGACACCGGGCAGTTGACCTTGCAGGTCGCACAGCCGGTGCACTCGTTCCTCCGCTCCAGACAGGGCTTCGACGTGATGACGCGGCGTGCGAATCGTCCCAGCCAAGGGGGCATCCCCCGCGATAGGTCGCGCGTCGGCCTCTCGAACGTGTCCGGTACCAGCTCGCGCCACGGCGTCCCGTGCACATCGACCTCGTCGGCGGTCTTCGGCCCCAGGCCACGACCGACGGCAGCCTTGTTCGTGTAGACCTCCATGGGGTCGAATCCCGCGATGGCCGAGGCCACCACGTCGAGCTCCACACAGCCGGCCGAAGCCAGTACGGCGCCGATGTGCTTCGGAGTGCCACCCGCGGGCCCCTCGCCCTCCATGCCGACGACGGCATCCATGATCGCGAGCTTGGGCGCGCAGGCCAGCATGAGGTCGACGAGCATCTCGCCGAAATCATCGCGGTCCGGCACCTTTAGATGGAACTGCGCCTTCTCGAGTCCCGGGATGCAGCCGAAGCAGTTCTTCACGGCGCCCGTGAACATCATGAAGCCGTGGGTCTTGAACTTGGGGAGGTCGATGAGCACGTCGGTGTCGACGACGGCGCGCCCCAGGTTGAAGTAGGCGTACAGCGCGCTTCCCGACGGATTGGGCACACGGACCACGTCGTCATCGAGCAGCACCAGGTCGGCCCCCTCCTCGGCACATACGGCGGTCAGCCCGCAGGCGTCCCACACTCCCCGGATCGAGGTGGCCGAATGACGACCTCCGGGGCTGTCCCCGACGGAGACGCTCGCCGGGCTGCACGCGCGGACTTCGCGGATCACGGCCCTCAGTACCTCCGGGTGGGTCGTCACCGCGCGCTCCGGCTCCGCCTTCGACAGGAGGTTCGGCTTGATGAAGACGCGCTGGCCCTCGGACACGAATGCGCTCATGCCTCCGAGCGGCGTGAGCGCATCGTGAACCGCTCGCTGGACCTGCGCGGCGGAGTAATCTGAACAGCGGGCGATGCTGACGGCATCCATCGCAAGAACCTTCCTTCGGCCCGGTGGCGTTCGGACAGGCGAAGGAAGGACCGGGATCAGGCCAACTTCGCCTCGACGGCCCGCAGGATGGCGGGGTAGGAGACCGCACCATCGTACAGTGCGTGGCCGTCGATCACCGTCACAGGATAGAGCAAGTCGGCGTCCTGTATCGCCCGTACGGCCTCCTCATGCTCGGCCCGTACCTCGGGCTTGCCTGTGTCGTGGTACTGCACCGATACGCGGTCGCCGAACCTCCGCTCGATCTCGGCCCGGACTATCGAGGTGATCTCCTCCGGAGACCACGACGGGCCTCAACCGCCGGAACCGCACGCGGTCTCGCTCGCCAAGTCGAAGACCTCGACGACGACCTTGGGGCTGCTATCGCTCATGATGTCTCCTCCACGTACTCGCGGACCTGTATCGCTGCCATGGGACATACCCTGATGCACACGCCGCAACCAGTACAGCGCTTCTCGTCGATCGTCCACCCGTGCCGCGCACCCGGAGCCGAGGCCGCGATCGGGACCACGGCCCCCCGCGGGCACACACGGCTTGCCGGGCAACCGGGCTGCCTGTCGCACCTGGTCTGGTCGATACTGGCTGTCAGCATACGCTCTCCTGGCTATTCGTCTGCCTGCCTCGACAGTATACCCCAAGGGGTATGAGGTTACAACTCTCTGGTGGGACTCCCTGTGAGGCGCGGCTCAGGCGCGCCCCTCGGCCCGATGCTATGATTGCCGCGTCCGCGAGGCGGTCAGCGCATCGCGCCCGAAGACAAGAGAGGCCAGCGACGTGAGCTCCAGAACCAGCGACATCACCGGTCGGAGGCTGCTGTACACGATGCTCGCGATGGGAGTCGGGGTCGGAGTCGCGTTCCCGCTGCTCGCCAGCCTGTTCGTCACCACCGACGGGCCCGTGCAGACCATCGTCTTCTGGGCGATGTGCGTCATCGCGGGCGTGGGACTGGGCGCCGGCTGCTGGTTCATCGCGAGGCAGACCGCCGAGCGGGTGCTGCACGAGGTCCTGAAGTCAGCCGGAGGCACCATGGGAGTCGCCGTTCGAGACACGCGCGGCATCGACGAGTCGCAGGTCGAGCTCGACCACGTCTTCGCGAACGTCACCTCACTCCTCTCCCAGGTGCGCAGTGTGAACTCCCGGCTGCGCGGACTGGCATCCGACATCCTCGCGGCCACGGAGCAGCAGGTGTCGGGTGCCGCGGAGCAGGCCGCAGCGGTGACCGAGACCTCGGCGACCCTCGAGGAGCTGGCACAGACGTCCAAGCAGATAGCGGAGAACTCCGAGTCGGTGGTCCGGGTCGCCGAGCGCACCCTCGCGTCAGCCGAGGAAGGCATGACCGCCGTGAGCGACACCGCTGCCGGCATCGAGGAGATCCGCATCACCACCCAGCAGTCATCGGACAGGATCCTCGCCCTGGGCGAGCGCAGCCAGGAGATCGGCCGCGTGCTGACGATCATCGACGAGATAGCCGAGCAGACGAAGATCCTGGCGCTCAACGCCGCCATCGAGGCCGCGCGGGCGGGCGAGGCCGGCAAGGGCTTCGCTGTGGTGGCCGAGGAGATCCGCAAGCTGGCGGACTCGGTGACGGACTCGACCCAGGAGATCGGACGGGTCGTGCGCGAGATACAGGCATCGACCTCCGCGCTGGTCATGGCCACCGAGCGCTCCGCCAAGAAGGTCGGCGAGGGCAAGGACCTGGCCCGTCGCACCGCCGACGCCCTCGACAGGATCGTCGCCGAAGTCGAGCAGACCACGGATGCGGCCAAGCAGATCTCGATCGCCACCCAACAGCAGCGTTCGGCCTCCGACCAGGTGGTCGTCTCGATGCGCGAAGTGGCGATGGTCTCGCAGCAGGCCGCCGCGACGTCCCGTCAGATATCCTCGTCCGTCGGCGAACTCAACAGCGTGGCCGACGCCCTCATCACGGGATAGGGGACGCGATGTCACGGGTCTCGGACAGACTGCGTGAGGCCGGCTTCGAGTTGCCCCAGGCGCCGGCCGCGCTCGGTATGTATGTGTCCGCGGTGCGATCCGGTGCGCTCGTCCTGACATCCGGACAGCTTCCCACGGTCGCCGGGAAGCTCTTCACCGCCGGGCGCGTTGGCGACGCCGTGACGCCCGAGGTCGCTGCGCGCTGCGCGGCAATCGCCGCTCTCAACGCCCTCGCGGCTGCCTCGACCGTGTGCGATCTCGACGAGGTCGAGTGCGTGGTCCGCCTTGGTGGCTTCGTCGCATCGGCACCCGGCTTCACCGGCCAGCCGGCCGTCCTCAACGGCGCGAGCGAGGTGCTCGTCGCGGCCTTCGGGGAAGCGGGCCGGCACGCACGGTGCGCGGTCGGTGTCGCCGAGCTTCCGCTCGGCTCGCCGGTGGAGGTGGAGCTCACTTTGCAACTGCGCTAGTCGGCTGCCTGGCCGCAGTGTGTGCCTCGGCCGCCGTGGCATGCAGGATTCGGCCCACGCCCGTCGAATGACGCAACAGGGAGGACTCGCGAGAGATCCCTCCAGAAACACCCCGGAAGTGCGGACGGGCCGTTTGCGGTACCCGATGCGTTCCGATATCGTTGACGCGATCGGTCGAGAGGGGATTTCGACTGTTCTTGTCGCGTGCATGAGGGCCCCGATGTGAGCAAGGAGAGGTGTGTATGGCCAAGATCTCCCTGGCCGGGTTCAAAGACCCGGTCCGCCGACCGCGATACGTCATCTGGACGGGTGTCATTGTCCTGGCGTTGGCCGCGTTCGTCATCGTCATGTTGGGGGCGACATCGACACGGTGGTTCTGTGCCCAGGTGTGTCACAAGGTGCAGGACGACTCGATCGCCGCGTATGAGAACTCCTCGCACTCCGAGGTGTCCTGCATGGCATGTCACGAACCCGTCAACGCGGACACGGTGACGTTCATCCTCAAGAAGGCGAAGGCACTCGGAGAGCTGTACCTGACGGTGAGCGGCAACTTCACGTTGCCCCTCAACGCCGAATCCGAGCTCTCGCTCAACAGCGGGGAGTTCCCCTCCTCGCAATGCACGCAATGCCATTCCGCGAACCGCAAGGTCACGCCCTCAGCGGGCATCGTGATCGACCATAAGGTCCACGCGGACAAGAACGTCACCTGCACGACCTGCCACAACCGGGTCGGCCACAACGAGCAGAACCTGACCCTCAAGCTCACGCAGCAGAAGCACCCCGACTATATGAAGATGCAGGGCTGCTTCCGTTGTCACAGCTTGGCGAAGGGTGGTCAGGCCCCTGGCATCTGCTCCGCGTGCCACACACCCGACTTCCCGCTCAAGCCGTCGAACCACGCTGTGGCCAACTTCTTTCCGAAGGGCCATGGCGCGCTCGCCAAGACCTTCTACGAAGAAGAGGTCAAGGCGGCCGAAGAAGCATCGAAGGCGGCCGGAGGCACCCAGAAGGCTGCCTCCTCGGACCGCGAGGCCGGAGTCAAGATCACGCCGTTCAAGCAGGTCGCATACTGCGGCATGTGTCATGACGAGAAGGCTTTCTGCGAGGCGTGCCACGGCATGCCGATGCCGCACAGCGCGGACTTCAAGACGAAGTCCCACCCCGCGGTCTCCAAGACCTCGCTCGCCAAGTGCGTCATGTGCCACGGCGACAACGCCGCTACGCACTTCTGTGACAACTGCCACCACGGCACGCAGGTGGGCGGCAAGTTCGACGCTGCGACACCGTGGCTGAACGGTCATGCGACGCTCGTCGACAAGAATGGAATGGATTCTTGTCTCAAGCAGTGCCACACGACGCAGTTCTGCTCCGATTGCCACACGAAGCTGAAGCCGTTCCCGACGTCGCACAAGGCCGCGATCTGGCTGCACTCGCCGTCCGGCGCGGACAGCCAGGCCAAGGACAAGACGCCTGCGGCGCACACGGCCGCTGCCAAGAACATCAAGACGTGTGAGATCTGCCACGGACCTGGTGACGCGACCAAGAACCCGTTCTGCGTGGGTTGCCATCAGCTCGCGATGCCGCACCCGGCCGAGTTCAAGCAGTTCCACGCCAAGACCGGAAGCGCGAATCCGAAGCTGTGCGCGAACTGCCACACCTTCAAGGAGTTGTGCAGCAACTGCCATCACGTCGGTTCCACGGCGTCGGTCCCGTGGGTCAAGCAGCACGGGGCGTCCGTCGCCGCCGCCGGTACCGCAGGATGTTTCCAGAAGTGCCATCAGGACAAGGCCTTCTGCATCACGTGCCATCAGAAGAACAAGGTGCTGCCCGACTCGCACAAGGCTGCTAACTGGACGCACCGGACCGACGCGAACGGCGCGATCCACTGGGCTTCCTACAACAAGCAGAAGGACAGTTGTGCCTACTGCCATGGTGATGGCGATGCGAACACCAACGCCTTCTGCCAGAGCTGCCACAAGGTCGCAATGCCGCACCCGACAGGGTTCAGCGCCAAGACCCTGCCTGGTGGCCAGCACGCCGCCGACTTCAAGGCGACGCCAGCCAAGCTCGATCGCGCAACCTGTGTGAACTGCCACGCCACCACGTTCTGCAACGCTTGCCATCACGCCGGCTCCTCGCCGACTGTGCCGTGGCTCAAGCAGCATCCGGACGTGGTCAAGGCAGGGAATCCGCAGGACTGCTTCAAGTGCCACAAGGAGACCTACTGCTCATACTGCCACGTGAGGTTGATCCGCTAACCGAACAAGGTGGGCCGCACTACGGACGGGACCCGGGCGCCACAAGCGCCCGGGTCCTTTCGCGTCCGTCGCACGACCATCGCGCCGCGCGTCCGGACATCCGCGCTTTGCGTCGGTTCGGTGGTCGTGTAGAATGGCGCCTCGTCGGGATGTGGCTCAGCTTGGTAGAGCGCTGCGTTCGGGACGCAGAGGTCGTGGGTTCGAATCCCGCCATCCCGACCAACCGACGAGCACGTGGCAGGTCCGGGGCACCATCCCGGGCCTGCCACTTCGTTTCAGCCGGCGAGGAGGCTCGCGTGATCGACACGCTCCTGCACTGGTTCGGTTTCGGCCTGTGCCATCAGCTGCCCGCCCGCTCCTTCTTCGGAGGGACGCACCAGGTGCCGGTGTGCGCGCGAGACACCGGGATATACATCGGCTTCGTGATCTCCTTCGCCGTAATCGCATGGATCGACCGGGGCCGGCGGCGCTCCGGGCTTCCCGCGTGGCCCGCGCTGGCACTGGCCGGGCTGTTCGTGGCCGCGATGGCTTGGGACGGCGTCACGAGTTACGCGGGATGGCGCGTCACCGATAACTCGCTGCGCCTGATCACCGGTCTGCTGGCGGGGTGGGCGCTTCCGGTCGTCGTGTATCCCATGGTGACGGGGTCGCTGTGGCGGCGGTCGAGTCCGGAGCGTTCGATGTCTGGCACCTTCGACCTCTTGCTGTGGGTGCTTCCGCTGCCTGTGGCCTTCGCGTTCGTGTGGTGGGTGATGCCGCTGCTCGGAGTGTGGTATCCCCTGGTGGTCGTGGCGGCGATCGTGGCGACCTTCGTGGGCGTCAACATGGTCATCGCGCTGCTGCCGCTGCGATTCGACCGCTCCTTCGATCGGGCGAGGGACGCGTGGGCTCCCGCGCTCATCGCCTTGGCATTGTCGGCCACCGAGATAGGACTCGCCGCCTGGCTGCGGGTCATCCTTCAAAGCATTGCAGGCGTGCGGTAGCATAGGGAGAGTTCGCGTCATCGCCGGGTGCTCCGGCGATCCATCGACCCGACCGACCTGGGAGGTGACCGGTGTACACGAACAAGGACCGGATCCGCGTCGTCATCGTCACGAACGAGTACAGGATCGAGGGGGACATGCATGTCCTCGTCGGTAGCCGACTCACCGACTCGTTGAACTCGAAAGCCAAGGACTACTTCGCCGTGACGGATGCCCGGGTGTTCCGGATAGGTAGCGATACGCCGCTGTACACCCCGTCCTACATCGCGGTCAACCGCGTCAGCATCGGCTGCGTGTTCCCGATCGACGAGGTCTGAGGGCCGCCCTCCCGCTTCACGACGCGGATGTCAGACCCGGCACGTACGCTCTCATCGCACACACGTTCGATGCGAGGAGAGCGCCATGGACTTCCGATCCGACCGCACAGTTGATGGACACGCTGCTGTTCTGGCCCAGCACGCCGCTGCCTCCAGGGGAATCCCCGTCAAGTTGGCGAGACAGGCGGAGCGGATCACCGCGGAGCGCTTTGCCGGCGCGTGCTGCGAGCCGCTGGACGAGGGCACCAGACGCCGGATGACCGCGTACTTCGATGCCGTCGTGAGGCGTCGGGCCTTTCGGACCGGCGGTCCGGAGCTCCTCGCCTACCGCCGCCGCTTGGTGGCGGCCTCCATCGACGAGGATCTTCGATCCGCGTCCGCGACTGATCCAGAGTACCCGGCTCCGTCGATGTGGACGTTGCCGCTGCCCTTGGGCGTCTGAACGGACGACTAGTGGTAGGACGCAGCGAGTCTGACCGCGCCGGAGCCCTCGTCGAAGACCCAGAGTCGCCGCCACTCGAGTCTGCCTCGCTTGTTCGGATACGCCTCGATCGCGATGATCGATGGCACTCCGTCGACGGAGGCGGCGCCAACCCACACGGGGACCGATGGGGTGTTCTGTGGGAAGTCCTTGGTCAGAAGGACGGCCGCGCGCTGGCCCTTGGCACCTCGGGTGCGCAGGTCCACGAGGACCTTCTCGCGCGCGGAGGGCGCGTCCGCCTTGTCCACACCTGCCGCCGAACCCAGCGAGACCGTCCGGGCCTTCTGCTCGACCTGCGCCATGGTGAGCGCTCCGGCTTTGGCCTCGAAGACCACGCCCGTGCGGACGCCGCATGCGGCGAGCGCCATTGTCATCGCCAGCAGTGAGATCGTCACGACTGCCGTGCGCATCTTGGCTGTCACTGCTGCCACCTTCGGGATACGGGGTCGGATGGTGCCATCTTAGCCCATCGGCTCGGGACCGGAGTGTCGGCGTGGCGGGTCGACCGGGGGGCCAGGTCTGAGATGTCAGAGGTCGCCGCTAAGCTGGTCACGAACACACCGACACGGAGCGCCGGACCGGCGGGGAGCAGGGCAGTTCGATGAAGGAGCAGTACGTGAAGGGCCTGGTCGAGGGAGACGCCGTGGACACTGTGTTCGCGCTCAGGTCACGGGACCTGCGGCCCACGCGCACCGGCGAGGTGTACCTGTCGATGGAGCTCGCCGACCGGAGCGGACGCATCCCCGCGGTGATGTTCGGCCCGCGCTCGGGCGACGGTTCGGTCCCGGTGGGCTCCGCGGTCCGCGTTCGCGGCACCGTCACGTCGTTCCGCGGGCAGCGCCGAGTCTCCGTGGAGTGGCTCGACATCGAGGAGCACCCGGACCCGTCAGACCTTCTGGCGAGCGGGCTGCGCGACACCGACGAGCTGCTCGGGTACTTTGAGTCGCTCCTCGGCGAGGTGCGGCATCCGGGTCTGCGGGCGGTCCTCGATCGGATCTTCGGCGACGCCGCGTTCATGGAGCGCTTCGCCCGCTGTCCCGCCGCCCAGTCGCACCATCACGCGCACATCGGCGGCCTGTTGGAGCACACCGTTAGTGTCGCGTCCACGTGCCAGGCCGTCGGGCAGGGCTACGACGCGATCGACGCCGACCTCCTGCTGGCAGCCGCCCTGCTGCACGACGTGGGCAAGGTCGACGAGCTGGCGTTCGAGACCGCCATCGAGTACACGGATGAAGGTCGGCTGATAGGTCACGTCGTGCTGGGGGAGAGGCGCGTGGCGGCGGTAGTGGCGGCTGTCGGGGCGGGGATCCCTCGGACCTTGGCATTGAGGCTGTCCCACGTGCTGCTGTCCCATCACGGCGAACTCGAGTGGGGATCTCCGAAGCGACCATGCACGCTCGAGGCGCTCGTTCTGCACCACGTCGACAACCTCGACGCGAAGATCGCGGGTTTCATGACGGCGGTCACCGGAGCGAGTGGGCTGGAGGACCGCTGGACCGATGCGGACAACCTGTTTCGCCGGCCTCTGTTCGTCCCGCGCCCAGTCGAAGACGACCGACGGCGGCATGCCGAGGAAGACGACGTGTACTGCCTCGCCGCGGGCTGATGGGCTAGAATGGTCGCCGGCCCGAACCGGGTCCGTATGCGGACCGAGACGTGAAGGAGAGCCCGAGATGACCCTGCCCAAGGCTGAGATCGGCGTGTTCGGCGGAAGCGGGTTCTATTCGCTGCTCGATGACGTGAGTGAGTACAAGGTCGATACGCCGTATGGCGCGCCGTCCTCTACGGTGATGATCGGCGAGATCGGTGGCCGCTCGGTGGCGTTCCTGCCGCGGCACGGCAAGGACCACTCTCTGCCGCCGCACATGATCAACTACCGTGCGAACGTCTGGGCTATGAAGAGCCTCGGCGTGTCGCGCATCATCGGGCCGAACGCGTGCGGCTCGCTGCAGCCGGGTGTCGTGCCGGGCGACTTCGTGATCTGCGACCAGTTCGTCGATCGCACCTGGGGCCGCAAGGACACATTCTATGACGGTCCGACCACCACACACGTCTCCTCCGCCGACCCGTACTGCCCGGTGATGCGCGAGACCGCCGTCGCCAAGGCCCGCGAGCTCGGCATCAACGTGCACCCGTCGGGCACCGTCGTGGTCATCCAAGGCCCGCGCTTCTCCACCCGAGCGGAGTCCAAGTGGTTCGCGTCGCAGGGCTGGGAAGTCATCAACATGACCCAGTACCCGGAGTGCTACCTCGCTCGCGAACTCGAGATCTGCTACTGCAACATCTCGCTGATCACCGACCACGACGCCGGCGCTGAGGGCGTGGAACCCGTCAGCAACGAAGAAGTCGTACGGGTGTTCAACGAGAACAACTCCAAGGTGAAGGACCTCCTGTTCGCGATGATCCCGGCTCTGCCTCAGGAGCGTGCGTGCGTGTGCTCGCACGCGCTCGAGGGCGCCGCTTTCTAGCACGAGGACCGGACGGTTACCGCCGGGGCCTCGCGGCACCCGCCGCGCGGCCCACGCCCATGAGCGGAGGCTTGCGTGTTCGACCTGCCCTCGATCCGAATAGGGCGCGTGTTCGGGATACCGCTGGAGCTCAACGTCTCGTGGTTCGTCGTCTTCGCGGTCGTCGGTGGCGTGCTCACCTTCTCGTACTTCCCGACCGAGTTCCCGGGGCGCCCTCTGTGGGTGAACGCCGCCAGTGGGATCGTCGGCGCGCTGCTGTTCTTCGCGTCGATCGTGGCGCACGAGTTCAGTCACTCGATCGTGGCGCGCCGCGGAGGCATCGGCGTGGACCGGGTCACACTGTTCATGTTCGGCGGCGTCTCACAGCTTTCCGAGGAGCCCCGCGGGCCGGGCCGCGAGCTTGCGATGGCCGTGGCGGGGCCGCTCATGTCCGTCGTGCTGTCGACCCTTCTCTACCTGGCCTACGCCCTGATGTACGACGCCGGGGTCTCGAACGTGTGGTGGGCGCCCGTCGAGTACCTGGCTGTCGTCAATGGGGTCGTCGCCGTGTTCAATTTCCTGCCCGGCTACCCGCTGGACGGAGGCCGGGTGCTGCGCGCCTACCTGTGGTGGGCAACCGGCGACCGGCTGCGGGCGACCCGTCTGGCGAGCGGCGCGGGCCAGGTACTCGGTGTCGCCATCGCGGCCGGGGCGGCGGTCGGCATCGTCACGCAGGGATGGGAATGGGTGTGGATGTTCGTGCTCGGGCTGTTCCTGCGTCAGCTGGCGGCCTCGTCGATGCGCGAGCAGGCCGTCCGCCTCGCGCTGGCCGCCGTGCGAGCCGGCGATGTCATGGCGGCGGCGCTGGTTCTCGGGCCTCATGAGCCCGTCTCGGTGGTCATGCAGTCGGCGATCGCGACCGCTCCGGGCTCACTGATCCCCGTGGCCGCGGACGGCCTGCTGGTCGCCGTGACGGACGTGACGTCGCTCGCTCGCGCGATGTCCGCACAGGACAGCGATGCGCAGGTCATGTCCACCGCCCGTCCCGTGCCGCCCCAGGCGCTCATAGACGTCCGCTCCTCACTCGAGGTCGCTGCACGAGCGATGCAGGTCAGCGGGGAGCGCGGTCTGCTCGTTGTGCGCGATGGACGCATCGCTGGGTCGCTCACCGTGGATGCCGTGAGTGAGCACGCGATCACGGACGTCGGGCCGCGGCGGAACTGAGCCCGCGCCCGGCGCCTGAAGGGCGTCCTTGTCCCTGCGGGTAGCCGCCGCTACGATTAGGCACATCTTCCCCGTCCGACGGAGGCGTCAGTGACAGCACAAGTTGAGCGGCGGATTCCCGAGGGCGTCATCGAGCGCCTCCCGCTGTACCTCAATGTGCTCATCCAGCTGCGCTCGGACGGGGTCGCGACCGTGTCGTCGGCTCGCCTCGGCGGGCTCACGGACGTCAACCCCGCACAGATCAGGCGCGATCTCACGCACTTCGGCTCCTTCGGGCAGCGCGGCATCGGCTACGACGTCATCAGCCTCATCGACCGGATCCAGCGCATCCTCGGCTCCGACCACACCCACCGCCTCGTGCTCGTGGGCGCCGGTAACCTCGGGTCCGCTATCGCCGGCTACAACGGTCTTCGCAAGCACGGGTTCATCGTGTCGTCGATCCTGGACGTGGACCCGGCCAAGATCGGGAAGCGGATCGGGGACGTCATCGTCCAGCCTCTGGACGACCTCGAGAGGGTAGTGGCCGAGCAGCAGATCTCCATCGGGGTCATCGCGGTGCCTCCGGCCGCGGCGCAGGCGGTCGCCGACCAGTTGGCCGCTGCCGGGATCCGGGTGATGCTGAACTACTCGCCCGTGATCGTGAAGGTCCCGGCTGGCGTGACGCTGCACAACACCGATCCGGTGCAGGAGCTGCTGCATACGCTCTACTACCTGTCACGGCGGGAGGACGACACCGCTTCGAGCGCGCTGTAGAGTCAGTGACGCTCCCGTCGGCGTGATGCTATGCTAGCCCTCGGCGCGCCTCCGGCCACCCGCCCGGCAGCGGCAGACCGGCACCAAGGTTCGAAGGAGAAGATGCATGAACATCGAGAAGATCATGATCATCACGCTCATCATCGTGCTGGTCGTGATGGGCCCCAGCCAACTCCCCAAGCTCGCCAAGACGTTCGGCAAGGGCGTCAAGTCCCTGCGCGACGGCATGGAGGGCGTGGACGATGAGGAAGGGGCCCCCAAGCCCAAGAAGAAGCCCGCCACCGAGCCCGAGGATGACGAGGCTCCCAAGCCCGAGAAGAAGGCCAAGGCCGAGAGCGACGAGGACGAGTAGAGTCCCGACCTCGGAACCGACGCTTCCCGGGTCCCAAGAGGACCCCTCGCACGTTCTTGCGGACCCCGCCTGAAACGCGGGGTCCGCTGCGTCTCCGCCACTCGTTGGGCACGTTCTTGTCCCTATTCCGAAACGGCGTATACTCCCCTATACTCTCAGGGGCCTTGACGGCCCCTCGTGCCGTTCTCAAGGGGCACGGGCACGCCGGATGCGCGAAAAGGTCGCGCCCGACATCTTGTACAGGAGCGCTGTATGCACAAAGAGATCGCTCTCACCGTCGAAGGCCAGACGAAGCTCGAGGACGAGCTTCGTCACCTTGAGACGACCCGCCGCCGCGAAGTGGGCGCGCGCATCAAGGAAGCCAAGGAGTTCGGCGACATCTCAGAGAACTCGGAGTACGACGACGCCAAGAACGAGCAGGCGTGGGTCGAGAGCCGGATCATCGAGATCAACGTGATCCTGGCGAATGCCACGATCATCTCGAGCCCGACCTCGAGCGAGAAGGTGACCTTGGGATCGAAGATCAAGCTCAGGGACATCGAGACCGCAACGGATCACATCTACCAGATCGTCGGTTCCGCCGAGGCGGACCCGCTGCACGACAAGATCTCCAACGAGTCCCCCGTGGGCCAGGCGATCCTCGGCAAGAAGAAGGGCGACTCCGTGACGGTGCACGTGCCGTCCGGCAAGGTCTTGGAGTACGTCGTCGTCTCCATCACCAAGTAGGGGCATGCCGGCGATGGGGGACGATGGCCGCGAGATTCCCGATCAGGCGCCGCGGGACGACGAGTCGTTGGTCCGCCGCGCCAAGCTCGATGCCCTTCGGGCAGCGGGCGAGGAGCCGTACAAGCTCAACTTCGACGTGTCGCATCCCGTCAGCGCGCTCACGGCCGAGTTCGGGTCCCTTGGGGCGGGCGAGGATGTCACCGACGTCGTGTCGCTCGCCGGTCGGCTGGTCGCCAAGCGCGACCAGGGCCGTGCCATCTTCCTGGTCCTGCGCGACGGCACCGGCGATGTCCAGATCTTCTGCCGCCTCAACGTCCTCGGAGAAGAAGCCTTCTCGAGGATCGGTGAGCTCGACCTCGGCGACTGGGTCGGTGCCACCGGGACCGTGCTGCGCACCCGCCGCGGCGAGCTCTCCGTCGTCCCGACGGAGGTCACCCTGCTCTCCAAGTCTCTTCGCCCACTGCCGGAGAAGTACCACGGCCTCGCGGACACGGAGACCCGCTACCGCCAGCGATACATCGACCTCATCGCCAATCCCGAGGTGCGCGATGTCTTTCTGACTCGCTTCCGCATCGTCGCGTCGATCCGGCGCTTCCTGGAGTCCCGCGGGTTCCTGGAAGTCGAGACCCCGATGTTGCATCCGATCCCAGGAGGTGCCACCGCCCGCCCGTTCGTGACGCACCACAACGCGCTCGACATGGAGCTGTACCTTCGCATCGCCCCGGAGCTGTACCTCAAGCGGCTGCTTGTCGGGGGTTTCGAACGCGTCTTCGAGATCAACCGCTCCTTCCGCAACGAGGGTATCTCCGTGCGTCACAATCCCGAGTTCACGATGCTCGAGGTGTACCAGGCGTTCACGGACATGCGCGGGATGATCGAGTTGACCGAGGCACTGATCAAGAACGCGGCCACGGAGGTCCTTGGCACGACGACGATCACCTACCAGGGCGAAGTGGTCGACCTGGGCCGGAACTGGCGCCGCGCCACGATGATCGAGCTGACGAGCGAAGCTGCGGATCAGGATGTTTCTTTCGCCCGGTCGCTCGATGAGCTGCGCGGACTGTGCGCGAAGCACGAGGTACCGGTCGAGGCCTCCTGGGGCAAGGGCAAACTCATCACCGAACTGTTCGAGAAGCTCGTCGAGCGCACGCTGATCGAACCGACGTTCGTGACCGAGTATCCACTTGAGACCTCGCCGCTCGCACGCAAGATCACCGGCCGCGAGGAGCTCACCGACCGCTTCGAGCTCATCATCACCGGGCGGGAGTTCGCGAACGCGTTCTCCGAGCTCGTGGACCCTGTGGACCAGCGCGAGCGGTTCGCCGCGCAGATGGCCGCCAAGGCCGGCGGCGACGTCGAGGCGATGGGCTACGACGAGGACTACCTGCGCGCCATGGAATACGGCATGCCGCCCGCCGGCGGTATGGGGCTGGGCATCGATCGGCTCGTCATGCTGCTGACAGACAGCGCCTCGATCCGCGACGTGCTGCTGTTCCCGGCCCTGCGGCCGGAGGCCTGACAGCCCCTATGGCGCCGAGCCCGCGTCTGGGCGCGACTGTGGCATCACGTGACACATCTGAGCGCGACCGACTCACATCCCGGCACCGCACTTGCTTCCTTGAGCGTCCGACCCACCTCGCATGTCAGGGAGGCGGGTATACTGTCTGGTATGTAGGAAACGACTTCCGCGCCGTCGTCGGCGGCGCGTCGAGCCCCAGGGGTGATGCTCCATGTTCGAACGATTCACTGAGAAGGCCCGCAGGGTCGTGGTGTACGCGCAGGAAGAAGCGCGGATGCTCAACCAGAACTACATCGGGACCGAGCACCTGCTGCTCGGGCTGATCCGCGAGCAGGACGGGATCGCCGCAAAGGCGCTCGAGTCGCTCAACATCTCGCTGGAGGATGTCCACCAGCAGGTCGAGGAGCTCATCGGCAAGGGTACGTACGTGCCGACGGGCCACATCCCCTTCACGCCGCGTGCGAAGAAGGTCCTCGAGCTCTCGCTGCGAGAGGCGCTGCAGCTCGGCCACAACTACATCGGGACCGAGCACATCCTGCTCGGCCTCATCCGCGAGGGCGAGGGCGTCGCCGCCCAGGTGCTGCTCAACCTCGGCGCCGACCTCGACAAAGTCCGCTCGGCCGTCATCCAGCTGCTCAGCGGCTACTACGGCAAACAGGGCGACACCCCGTCCGAGGAGCGCGGCGGCGGATCCAGCCAGCTTCTCGACGAGTTCGGCCGCAACCTCACGAGTCAGGCCCGCGACGGCAAGCTCGATCCCGTCATCGGGAGGCAGCAGGAGATCGAGCGCGTCATGCAGATCCTGTCTCGCCGCACCAAGAACAACCCGGTGCTCATAGGCGAGCCGGGAGTCGGCAAGACCGCGGTCGCCGAAGGGCTGGCCGAGGCCATCGCCCGCGACGAGGTCCCCGAGACCCTTCGCAACAAGCAGCTCTACACGCTCGACCTGGCGGCGCTGGTCGCCGGCTCCAAGTACCGCGGCGAGTTCGAGGAGCGCCTCAAGAAGGTCATCAAGGAGATCCGCGAGCGCGGCGACATCATCCTGTTCGTCGACGAGATGCACACGCTCGTGGGCGCCGGCGCCGCCGAGGGCGCGATCGACGCCGCCTCGATCATCAAGCCGGCGCTGGCCCGCGGCGAGTTGCAGACCATCGGCGCGACCACGCTCGACGAGTACCGAAAGTACGTCGAGAAGGACCCCGCTCTTGAGCGCCGGTTCCAGCCGATCACGGTCGGCGAGCCGTCGGTCCCCGAGACCGTCCAGATCCTTCGCGGGCTGCGCGACCGCTACGAGGCGCACCACCGGGTGTCCTTCACGGACGGAGCCCTCGAGGCCGCAGCCACGCTGGCCGACCGCTACATCTCCGATCGCTTCCTGCCCGATAAGGCCATCGACCTCATCGACGAGGCCGGCTCCAAGATGCGCATGAAGACCATGACCGCGCCTCCCGACGTGCGCGAGGTCGAGGACAAGCTCAAGAGCGTCCGTCAGGAGAAGGAAGCGGCCATCGAGGCGCAGGAGTTCGAGAAGGCCGCCTCGCTTCGCGACCGGGAGAAGCAGGTGCTGGCCGAGAAGCGCAAGATCGAGGAAGAGTGGATGAAGCCGGACAACCGGCGGATCGTCGAGGTCACCGAGCGAGAGATCGCCGACATCGTGTCCGTGTGGACGGGGATCCCGGTCTCGAACCTCACCGAGGAGGAGACCGCGAGGCTCCTGCGCATGGAGGATTCACTGCATGAGCGCGTCATAGGCCAGCACGAGGCCGTGGTCGCGGTCAGCCGGGCCATCCGCCGCACGCGCGCCGGCCTGAAGAACCCGAACCGCCCCGGTGGGTCGTTCATCTTCCTCGGCCCCTCCGGCGTGGGCAAGACCGAGTTGGCGAAGACCCTGTCCAAATTCCTGTTCGGTTCCGAGGACGCTCTCATCTCGCTCGACATGTCCGAGTATATGGAGAAGCACACGGTCTCCAGGCTTGTGGGCTCGCCTCCCGGCTATGTCGGGTTCGAGGAGGGCGGTCAGTTGACCGAGGCGGTCCGCCGCCGTCCTTACTCGGTGATCCTGTTCGACGAGATCGAGAAGGCGCACCCGGACGTGTTCAACATCCTGCTCCAGATCCTGGAGGAAGGTCGCCTCACCGACGCCCAGGGCCGCAAGGTCGACTTCAAGAACACCATCTTGATCATGACGTCGAACGTGGGCGCTCGTGATATCACCAAGGGCAAGACCTCGCTCGGTTTCTCCGATCAGCCCGAGGGAAGCCTGACCCACGACAAGATCAAGGAACGTGTCACGGGCGAGCTCAAGCGGGCGTTCCGTCCCGAGTTCCTGAACCGCGTGGACGAGACGATCGTCTTCCACGAGCTCACCAGCGAGGAGATCCACTCGATCGTCGACCTCATGGTCGCGCGACTCCGCGAGCAACTTGGTGCTCAGGGCATCGGTATCACGCTGAAGCCTGAGGCAAGAGACCTGCTGGCCAAGGAGGGCTTCGACCCAGCGTTCGGCGCCAGGCCCCTGCGTCGCGCCATCCAGCGCATGATCGAGGACCCACTGTCCGAGGAGATACTCTCGGGCATGTGGAGCGCGGGCGACGTCGTCGAGGTCTCGGCCGTGGACGGTCGCGCCATCTTCACCAAACTCAAGAGCTCTCCGGCCTCGCCTGAGGTGGCGCCGCGCAAGAAAGCTGCCGCTGCCCGCGGGCTGATGCCTCCCCGCAAGTCCGGCACCTCGACGGGCGGCACCACTTCGTCCGGCGGCGTGGCGGGCGCGTAGAAGATATGGCGGGGGCGAAGTCGCGAACCGTCTGGCGTTGCCGCCAATGCGGACACACCGCTCCAAAGTGGCTGGGCCGCTGTCCTGATTGCGGCGAGTACGGCACGTTCCTCGAAGAGGTCGAGCGTGTCGTACCTGCGTCGACGGGGCGCGACACCCCCGCTTCGCGCCCGATACTGTTGTCCGAGGTCGTCAGCATCGCCGACAAACGTGCCGTCTCGGGCATCGCCGAGTTCGACCGGGTGCTGGGTGGCGGACTCGTGAAGGGCTCGCTGGTGCTGCTCGGCGGGGAGCCGGGCATCGGCAAGTCCACACTGCTGCTCCAAGTCGCGGACGCCGTCTCCCGCAAAGGCACCAGTGTCCTGTACGTCTCCGGCGAGGAGTCTCCGTCGCAGATCAAGATGCGTGCGGATCGCCTGGGCGCTCACGGTCCGATGGCGCTGCTGCCGGAGACCGACATCGCCGCCATCGAAGCAACGGCCCTGGCCGAGAGGCCGGGCCTGCTCGTCATCGACTCGATCCAGACCATGCAGGATCCGGACTCAGCCGGCGTGGCCGGCAGTGTCGGTCAGGTCAGGGCGTGCACCGCGCGCCTGATGCGTCTGGCCAAGGACCACGGCATCACAACCCTCATCGTCGGCCATGTCACCAAGGAGGGCGCGATCGCCGGGCCTCGCGTGCTCGAGCACCTGGTCGACACCGTCCTGTACTTCGAGGGCGACACCGAGCACGCGTTCCGCATAGTTCGCGCGGTCAAGAACCGGTTCGGCTCCGTCAGTGAGATCGGCGTGTTCGAGATGCGCGAAGAGGGGCTCGTGGGTGTGGATAACCCGTCCGCGGCTTTGCTCGCGCAACGCCCGAAGGACGTGTCCGGATCCGTTGTGATGGCAACCATGGAAGGCTCTCGACCGCTGCTCGTCGAGATACAGGCGCTCGTCAGCCCGACCTATCTGCAGATGCCGCGCCGGCTCGCCACCGGCATCGACACGCCGCGACTGCTCCAGGTGTTGGCGGTCCTCGAACGACGCGCTGGACTCACCTTCGGCCAGCACGACGTGTACGTCTCGGTCGCAGGCGGCGTTCGCGTCGCGGAGCCGGCCGTCGATCTGGCCCTGGCCCTGGCTCTGGCTTCCGCTCGCTCGGACGCGCCGGTCCCGGAGGGCCTCGCGGCGTTCGGTGAGGTCGGGCTTGCCGGAGAGCTCCGCCCGGTAGCGCACGGACCGGCGCGCCTCGCGGAGATCTCGCGGTTGGGATTGGCGCACGCGGTCACCGCCGCTTCTTCGTCGGGAGCCGGGGCCGCGCATGCGCCCGACGGCCTGCGGATCAGCCGGGTGTCGACGGTGCGCGAGGCAGTGGCCCTACTGGACGGACGCCGGGAGCCTTCCCGGCGCTGAGTGCGCGATGGGCAAGCACAGCGAAAAGAGGGAGCCGGATGGACCCGAAGAAGCCCGAGAGCATGGCCGAGGCGCTCGCGCGCGTCGCACCTGGCACGGAGCTGCGCGAGGGGCTGGACTCCATCGTCGCGGGCAAGACCGGCGGTCTGATCGTCGTGGGCGAGCGAGACAGGGTCGCCGCCCTGTGCGACGGCGGCTTCCTTCTCGAGACGCCGTTCACTCCCCAGCGTCTGTTCGAGCTCGCGAAGATGGACGGCGCGATAGTGCTGGACGCGAACGCCCGGACCATCCTTCGCGCGAACGTCCACCTGCAGCCGGACGCACGCTTGCCGGCCTCCGAGACAGGGATGCGGCATCGCACTGCAGAGCGAGTCGCCCGTCAGACGGGCGTCCTTGTGATCTCGGTGTCGCAGCGACGCGACATCGTCACCCTCTATCTGCGCGACGAGCGCCGCGCACTCGATGACATACGCGTGCTCCTGGCACGCGCGGACCAGGCGCTCCAGACGCTCCAGCGCTACCGCGCTCGCTTCGACGCGGACGCCATGCGGCTGACCCTCCTGGAGTTCGAGGACCTTGCGACCCTGGCCGTCGTCACGGGAGTCATCGTGCGCGCCTCCATGGTCACCCGTGTCGCGGCCGAGGTCTCGCGCTACATCAACCAGCTAGGGAGCGAGGGTCGACTCGTCCGCATGCAGGCCGATGAACTCACGGCGTTCATCGAAGACGAGTTCGCGATGTTGCTCAGAGACTATTCGACCGACCCGTCGGCCAGGGCCGCGGCGGCCACGCGGGCGGTCGTGGGCGCCATGGGCGACGATCAGCTCGTCGGCACGGTCGCATTGGCCCACGTCTTGGGGCATCCCAGCTCGCCGGACGTACTGGAGCGCCATGTCGTGCCGCGCGGCTATCGCATCCTGCGGCGCGTGCCGGGACTCCCTGCTGCGGTGATCGGGCGTATCGTCGAGAGGTTCCGGTCGCTTCCTGCCCTGATGGCCGCCGACATCGCCGCCCTCGACGACGTCGACGGAGTCGGTCCGAGGCGCGCGAAGGCCGTCCATGACGGCCTGCGGAGGCTCCGCGACAGGGTTAGATGAGGGGCCCGCGTGGTACACTGAAAGCCATTCATCCGGACACCGCGAGAGGGTTGGCGGTGTCCCCGCCATCAGTCATCCGTCGTGGAGGAGGTGACGGCGCCGGCAGCCGCTCGGTGGCTGCCAACACCAGCGTCGACAAGCCATGATCACCCAGCTCACCCGTTTCATGTTCGCGACGGCGGGCGCTCTCGCTGGGCTTGCGGCAAAGAACCTGGTCGACTGGACGAGCACCATCGGTTACCCGGAATACTTCGTCATCATCCTCTTCGTCATACTGGGTTGCGCGGTGGGGTTCATCGTCGGCGGGATCATCGGTCGCGAGCTGCAGCGAGGCTACGACATGCTCGAGTCGTACATCCGCGGCCTCGCCACCCCCGACCTGACGGCCATCACGGTCGGCATGATCGTCGGGCTTATCTTCGCCGTGCTCGTCAGCACACCGCTGCGCCTCATCAAGCCCGACGTGCTCGCGTTCTGGGCGACCGTCGCGGTCTACGTCGTGTGCGTCTACCTCGGCGTCAAGATCGCGCATGTCAAAGCACCCGATTTCGGCCGCCTGTTCACGCGTGGGCGCGCGACCGCACGGCTCCCGGGCGGGCCGACGTCGGCGTTCAAACTGCTCGACACGAGCACGGTCATCGACGGCCGCTTTGCCGAGATGGCGCGCGCCGGATTCCTTGAAGGGACGCTCCGCCTTCCGCGATTCGTGCTGGCCGAGCTCCAGACCCTTTCGGACTCCGCCGATGACGGCAAGCGGGCGCGTGGGCGCCGCGGCCTCGACCTCCTCGCCACGCTCCAGGGGAGCAGCCGCGGGGTCGAGGTATTCGAGGCGGACCACCCCGAGGTCCCGGATGTCGATGGTAAGCTCGTGCGTCTGGCCGCCGATCTTGGCGCCACCATCGTCACGACCGACTACAACCTGACCCAGGTCGCGCGGGTGCAGGGAGTGACCGTTCTCAACATCAACGAGTTGGCCGCCGCGCTGCGTCCCAGTCATCTGCCGGGCGAGGTCATCCACATCGACATCTCGCGCGACGGCAAGGAGGCCGACCAGGGTGTCGGCTACCTTGAGGACGGGACGATGGTGGTCGTTCAGGGCGGACGCGAGAGAGTCGGTGCTGAAGCGGACGTCGTGGTGACCTCGGTCCTGCAGACCTCTGCAGGACGCATGGTGTTCTCCAAGCTGCGGGCCGGCGCATGATCTCGGCGATCGTCGTGGCGTCGGGCTCGGGTTCGCGGTTCGGCGGGGGCGAGGGCAAGCAGCTCGCCACCCTCGCCGGCATCCCGCTCGTCGGTCACTCGATGCTGGCGCTCGAGAAGTGCGAGGAGGTCGACGAGATCGTCCTGGTGTGCCATCCGGACCGCGTAGAAGAGTTCAGTGCCGACGTCGTGGTCGGGCTCGGGCTGACCAAGGTCTCGCGTGTCGTGCCGGGGAGGGACACCCGTCAGGGATCCGTCGCGGCAGGTCTTGAGAGGGTGCGCGAGGACGCGACGATCATCGTGGTCCACGACGGCGCCCGCCCGCTGGTCACACCCACCATCTTCAGCCAGGCGATCGCCGCACTGCTCTGTGGCGGCCCCGCGGAGGGCGTGGTCGTGGGCCATCCGGCGGTCGACACGCTCAAGTCCGTCGACGTGGACGGGACTGTCACCGGTACGCCGGACCGGGCGAGCCTTTGGGTCGCGCAGACTCCGCAGGTCTTCCTCGCGCGGGTGTTGCGTCGCGCTCACGAGGCAGCCGCGGCATCCGGCTTCACTGGTACCGACGACGCGAGCCTCGTGGAGCGGGCCGGCGGTGTGGTGCGGATGGTCGAGGGCCCGCGGCACAATATCAAGGTCACGGTCCCCGAGGATCTCATGTTCGCGAGCGCGCTGCTCGCGACCCGGGAAGGTGAGTGATGTGATGCCGGACGTGAGGATCGGCCTCGGTTACGACGTACATGCCTTCGCCGAAGGTCGGGCTCTTGTGCTCGGTGGCATCACCATCACCCACGAGCGAGGCCTCGCCGGCCACTCCGACGCCGACGTGCTGGTCCATGCACTCATGGACGCGATCCTGGGCGCGATGCGGGAGGGTGACATCGGCCTGCACTTTCCCGACACCGACCCCGCCTACGCCGGGATCTCGAGCATCGAGCTGCTCCGCCGTGTCGCGGGGCTGATGGCCGAGCGCGGCTGGCGGCTGCTGGACGCCGACACGGTGCTCGTCCTGCAGCGCCCTCGCATCTCCGCGCACCGCGAGATGATGCGCCAGGCCATGGCGGAGGCGCTGGGCGTGAATACCGACCGCGTCGGAGTCAAGGCCACGACGACCGAGGGCTTGGGACTCACCGGGCGCGAAGAGGGCGTCGCCGCTTCCGCCGTCGTCCTGCTCGAGCGGGTGTAGAGCGATGCGGGAACGGGTCCGATTCTCGCCCAGCCCTACCGGCGGCCTGCACTTGGGCGGCGCGCGAACGGCGCTGTTCAACCGGCTCGTCGCATGGAGGTCCGGTGGAGAGTTCATCCTCAGGATCGAGGACACGGACCTCGACCGCTGCGACCCGGCCTGTGAGAGCTCCATCGCCCAGGACCTCGCCTGGCTCGGCATCGCGCCCGACGAGGGTCCCGGACAGGGCGGCCCGCACGCGCCCTACCGGCAGTCGGAGAGGGCGGACGTCTACGCCACGGCTCTCGAGCGGCTGAGGGCGTCAGGTACGGTCTACCGGTGCTTCTGCACCCCGGCACAGCTGGCCAGGCAGCGCGAGCGCCATGCCGAGCGGGGCACCGCGTCCATGTACTCCGGAGCCTGTCGTTCCATCGCCACCGATGAGTCCGAGGAACGCGCCCTCAGCGGCGAGCCGCACGTCTGGAGGTTCGCGGTCGACAGATCGGGCGACGTGGTCGTCCACGATCTGGTCCACGGTGAGGTGACCTTCCGGAGCGCCACCATCTCGGATTTCGTAGTGGCTCGTTCGGACGGCTCGGCCGTCTACGACCTGGCCTGCGTCGCCGACGACGGCGTCATGGGGATAACGACCGTCATCCGCGGCGACGATCACCTGCCGAACACCCCCCGTCAGATCCTGCTGCACGAGGCCCTCGGTCAGGCGGTCCCTCGGTTCGCCCATATCCCGCTGGTTCTCGGGCCGGACGGATCGCCGTTGTCGAAGTCCGAAGGCGCGATGGCGGTCGGCGCTCTGCGCGACGCCGGCTACCTGCCCGAGGCCGTGGTCAACCATCTGGCCCTGCTCGGCTGGTCGGACCCCGAGCACCGCGACGTGATGAGCCTGCGGGAGATCGCCGACGCATTCGACATCGCCCGTATCTCGAGCTCGCCCACGTCGCACGATCCAGGCCGTCTGCGCTGGTTCAACGCGCAGCACATGCACCGACTCTGCCCGCAAGCTCGCCGCGATATCGTCGAGCGACACATCGGGGAGCTGCCAGACGTCCTCGATCGCTCGGAAGTCGTCGCCGCACTGGCCGAGGAGGTCGAAGTCGCCGGCGACGCCGCCATCCTTGCGGCGCCGCTCGCCGCTCCGCTGCCCACCGACGACGAAGCCCGACTCGCGCTGGCCGCGCCGGGCGCACCCGCAGCCCTGCGAGCGGCGATCGCCGCACTCATCGACGCGGCCTCCGGCCCGCGTGGGGGAGACGAGTCGGCTGCGGCCGTCCGGTCCGCGATCAAGGCGACGGGGGTCGGGATGAAGGTGGGCCTGCCGGCTCTGCGTGCGGCGCTCACGGGCAGGGCTCACGGGCTCCCTATCGGCATGCTCCTCGCATTGCTCGGACCGCGTGGCTCCATCGCCAGGGCGGAGGCCTCGCTCGCCGCGATTGACAGCGACGACGGGCGGAACGAATAGTGAAACGATAGAGATCCCCACGGCCCCAGACCGGAAGGCGTGCGCAACTCCATGTTCGCAAGGCTCAAGCAGGACCTGCAGGCTATCAAGGACCGTGACCCGGCTGCGACCTCGTCGCTGTCGGCATTCTTCAACTATCCCGGGCTCAAGGCGATCCGCTGGCAACGCCGGACCCACTGGCTGCACGAACGCGGCCACACGTTCCTGGCGCGCTCGATCAGCCAGTGGGTCCGGCACCGCACGGGCATCGAGATCCATCCGGGGGCAACGATAGGCGAGGGCCTGTTCATCGACCACGGCATGGGTGTGGTCATAGGCGAGACCACCGTCATCGGCGAGAACGTGACGATCTACCAGGGTGTGACACTCGGCGGCACGGGCAAGGAGCGCGGCAAGCGCCATCCAACGATCGAGGACTGCGTCGTCATCGGCGTGGGGGCGACCGTTCTTGGTAACATCACCGTCGGGCGGGGTTCGAAGGTCGGCGGCGGGGCTGTCGTCGTCAACAACGTGCCGCCCAACTGCACTGTGGTCGGCGTCCCCGGGCGCATAGTCGTGCGCGAGGGTGCACGCGTGGACGTCGTGGACCTGCATCACGAGGACCTTCCCGACCCGGTCGTCGAGATGTTCAAGTGCATCCAGCACCGCATCGACCGCATCGACGCTCGCCTCACCGCGGACGAGGTGGGAGCCAGTGGACAGCGCACCGAGTCCGTGCCCGCCGCCTCCCCGTCAACGGCCCCCACGGGCGCCGCCGATCTGCCTGCTGACGCCCCCGTGGGCGAGAGCTGCGACATCCAGTAGAAAGCGCGAAGCGACATGCCCGTCACCCTGTACAACACCATGTCCCGCCGCAAGGAGATCTTCGAGCCGCGCGAGCCGGGCAAGGTCGCGATGTACGTCTGCGGCCCGACCGTCTACAACCATATCCACATCGGGAACGCCCGAACGTTCCTGTCGTTCGACGTGATGCGCCGCTATCTGGAGCGCCGCGGGTTCGACGTCACGTTCGTGCAGAACATCACGGACGTGGACGACAAGATCATCAAGCAGGCGGCGGTGGAAGGCGTCAGCGCGGCCGACGTCGCGCGCGAGTACTCCGACGCGTTCCTGAAGGCGATGCACGACCTGGGCGTCAAGCCGGCCACCATCGCGCCCCGTGCGACCGAGACGATCCCCGACATGATCCGGATGGTCGAGCGCCTCATCGACTCGGAACACGCCTACGTCGTCGACGGGGACGTGTACTTCTCCGTCCGCAGTCACCCCGGGTACGGGAAACTCTCCGGACGCGATATCGACGACCTGCTCTCAGGAGCCCGCGTGGATGTGGACGAGCGTAAGACGGACCCCCTTGACTTCGCGCTGTGGAAGTCCGCGAAGCCAGGCGAGCCGCACTGGCCCTCTCCATGGGGCGAGGGACGCCCCGGGTGGCACATCGAATGCTCCGCGATGTCGGAGAAGGAGCTTGGCCTCCCGTTCGACATCCACGGCGGCGGCAGCGATCTCATCTTCCCGCACCACGAGAACGAGATCGCCCAGTCCGAGGCCGCCACGGGCAAGATCTTCGCCAACTACTGGCTCCACGGCGGCATGCTCAACATCAATGCCGAGAAGATGTCGAAGTCCCTCGGGAACTTCACCTTGCTCAAGGACGTGCTGGGCCGCTACCCCGCGCCCGTGTTGCGCCTGCTCATGCTGCAGACCCACTACCGCAGTCCCCTCGACTTCTCCGACTCGCGCTTGGACGAGGCCGCCACCGCGTACGAGCGGCTCGCGAACGCCGTCCGCGAGATCAGGTGGGCCCAGTCCAACGGTCCTTCGGGCGAGGGGGCCTCGACTGCTGAGCGCGAAGCGCTGGCCGCCACCACCGACGAGGCCGTCGCGAAGTTCGACACAGACATGGACGACGACTTCAACACAGCCGGCGCGCTCGCCGCGGTCTTCGACCTGTCCCGCACGGCGAACGCGTTCATCGCCGCGCACAACGCCGGTCTGTCGTCCGAGGACATGGCGACCCTCGACCGCACCGCTCGCACACTCTCCGAACTGCTCTCGGTGCTCGGGGTGACGTTGCCCACGACCTCCGACGAGCGTGCCTCCTACCCGCCCGAGGTCCTGGAGCTCGCGGCCGACATGGCCGGCTACGCCGGTGTCGATGCTGAGGCGGCCGTCGACGCACTGCTCGCGGCGCGCTCCGCCGCCAGGGCCGAGCGCAACTGGCAGGCGGCCGACATCATCCGCGACGGACTGGCGCGGGTCGGCCTGACCATCGAAGACACCGCGCGGGGCGCCCGGGTCGTCTTCCGGTCAGGGGAGTAGGCGACGTGGCCGAGCGACTCGAGGGTCGCAACGCGGTGCTGGAAGCGCTCCGCTCCGGGCGCCGCGTGCACAAGGTGCTGCTCGCGGACGGCGCCAAGCCGGCTGGGATCGCCGATGTGGTCACGGCTGCCACGGCTGCGAAGGTGCCGGTCGAGACGGTGTCCCGTCGCGAGCTCGACCGCGACAGCGAGCACGGCGCCCACCAGGGCGTCGTGGCGCTGGTCGAGCCATTCGTGTACACGCCGATCCAGCGGATCCTGGATGCCACTGCCGTTCACGACCGGAGCCTGCTGATCGCGCTGGACCAGGTCACCGACCCCGGCAACCTCGGCGCCATCATGCGCACCGCGGACGTGGCCGGCGCCGACGGTATCATCACCACCAAGCACCGCTCCGCCGCCATGACGGCCCACGCGTACAAGGCCGCCGCCGGCGCGGCCGAGCACATCCCGGTCGCCCGGGAGTCCAACTTGGTGCAGACGCTCGAGACGTGCAAGGCCGCCGGCTACTGGATAGCTGGCGCCAGCGAGCACGCGGAGCAGTCCGTATGGGACGCCCCCATGGAGGGCCGTCTCGTTCTCGTGATGGGTTCCGAGGGCGAAGGCCTCGCCCGGCTCACGCAAAGGCAGTGCGACTTCCTGGTGAGCCTCCCGGTCACCGGCCCGGTCGGGTCTCTCAATGTATCCGCCGCCGCGGCCGTCCTGGCGTTCGAATGGGTGCGGCGGGGACGGTGACGGCCGAGTGCGCCGCGTGATCGTCGACGGCTACAACGTCATCCATACCGACGATCGCTACTCGGCGCTCGCCGGCCGCGACCTGGACGCTGCTCGCGCGCGCCTCGTCTCCGACATCTCCGCGTGGTCGGCCGCGGAGGGCGCGTCCGCCACTGTGGTGTTCGACGGCGGGGGGAATCCCGCATCCGACGGAGTCTCCCACGACATCGGCGGCATAGAGGTCTGTTTCTCGCCCGCGGGTGCGGACGCCGACGCCGTCATCGAGGGGCTGGCCCGCACAGCCCGCGAGGCGGGCCAGGAGGCCGTCGTCGTCACCTCCGACGCCGCGACCCAGTGGGTGGCGATGGGCGGACGCGTGACCCGCATGTCATCGGCGCAATTCGTCCGAGAGGTGCGCCCGGGATCGCGTGAGTGGCTGGAGCACACCCCTGCGGGCAGCCCTCGTTCTCGCGTCGACGAGCGGATAGACCCCGCCGTCCGCGATGCGTTGGCCCGGTGGGCGCGCGGGCGGGACCGCTGAGCGGCGCGCTAACTTTCGCACAGCATTGGGAGCCGCTCATCCTCCCATAGCACCCATCCGGCCCTGCCCGTGTAAGGCTCTTTCAGGCTTCCTCGAATCGCTTGACCCCTTCTGGCGCCGTGCCTATCGTCGAAGTCGACCCATCAGGTCTGCCGGGACCGGGTCATACGCCTTCCCCTCACGCAACGGGGGTCCTTCGAGGGAGGTACGTGAATGGAAGCACAAGGCATCAGCGTCCGTCGCTGTCACGCCAGAGGTGCGGAGGGGGAACTCGCACTCATCTTGGCAGCACAATCGGGTGATGAGGGCGCCAGCGCGGCTCTCATGACCAAGTACCGCAGCTTCGTCAGGTGCAAGGCGCGCTCCTATTTCCTCGCAGGCGCCGACCGGGACGATGTCATCCAGGAAGGTATGATCGGCCTCTACAAGGCCATCAGAGACTACAAGGCCGAGCGCCAGTCCTCTTTCCGGTCCTTCGCGGAGCTGTGCGTGACCCGCCAGCTCATCACCGCCATCAAGACGGCGACGAGACAGAAGCACTCACCGCTCAACTCGTATGTGTCGCTGCACCGATCCGCGACCCCGGAAGACGAGGGAGACCGAGTCCTTTCCGACATCCTGGCCGCCAAAGAGGTCTGCGACCCGGCCGAGATCGTCATCTCGGCGTGGGAAGCCGCCAGCATCAAGGCAGGCTTCACGGAGGTCCTCTCTTCGTTCGAGTCGGAGGTGCTCCGCCTGTACGTCGACGGCAAGTCATACCAGGAGATCGCCGGCATGCTCAGCCGCCACGTCAAGTCGATCGACAACGCGCTGCAGCGCGTGAAGCGCAAGGTGGAGATCCAGATCCGCCGGAGCCGAGCTTGCTGAAGCCCAGCCCGTGGCGCCTCGCCGTCGGCAGCGCATACAATGGTGCGCACCCGCTGGCGTGGCGCAACGGTAGCGCAACTGACTTGTAATCAGTAGGTTAGGGGTTCAAATCCCCTCGCCAGCTCCAGGGCATCGCACCGGCGCTCGCCGGACCTCCATGGTCCGGCGAGCGCCGTGACGTTCGTCGCGCATCGCGCGCAGGCTATGCTCCCGGACTCTCGTCGAGCGGAGCGCGAGCCAGCTGCCCTTCCGTCCACAGCAGCTCGACCACATCCACCGCGGTCGAGATGTTCTTGAGCCGGAACTCGCCGTGGTCGACTCCACCGTAGGGCAGGTCCCCGGCTCTCTCGAACACATCGAGCGAGGCGAAGACCTGCTCGCCATCCGCGAGGCTCATGATCCGTGCCGCCAGGTTGAGCGCGTCTCCCAGAAAGGGCTTGCCTCCGCGATCGAGCACGACCTCGCCCTCGGCCACGCCCATGCGAACGAGGATCGGCTCGTCGCCCGGATGCGTGCGATTGTGTGCGTCGAGAGTCCGCTGCATCTCGACCGCGGCCGCGACTGCCTGGGGAGGCGAGTCGAAGGCCGCCAGCAGCCCGTCGCCACCCGCCGACTTGCCTCTGCCTCCGTGCGCCTCGATGATCGGCAGAAGCAGGTCGCGGTGACGCTGCACCTTTTTCGCGGTCTCGGTGCTGCCTAGGTCCTGAGTCATCCGCGAGAATGACTTCATGTCCGTCATGAGCACCGTGCGAACGGCCGTGTGCTTACTGGCCAGTTCCTCTTCGGCCGACGAGATCATCCTCAACAGATCGTCCACGTCCGCGTCCTCAGTGCTCATGCGAGGCGCTTCCCTCGGCGCAACTGGCTCGACGATCGAGGGGGTGAACACCCACTCGGAGGTGGCGGCGAATCCGACGGCCGCCGCGAGGGAGAGAGCGCCGACAGCGATCACCGCGACGGCGTCCACCGTTCGACCGGCGACAGCGCCGAGCGCCGCTGTGCCAACGGCCAGGACGGCCACACCCGCCGCGGCCGCCGCCAAGGCTGTGACACGACGCTTCCGGTCTCCGACGGGCTTGACTAGGAGCCCGGTGACCGCAGCCCCGACCGCCCACACCACTGGCTGGCCGACGAAGGTCACCAGATCCCGCGCGCCAAGGGCCGTCTTCAGGAATGAGTCGATGTCTATCCGGTTGGCGGCCGCTCCCAGCCAGCCGAACGCCAGCGGCGAAGGGATGGACCGCAGGTATGCGACGTCGACGACGCCGGGGTGACTGCCGGAGGTCGCCACCACGCCAAAGGAGGGCACTCCGGTCATGATGCCGGCGACCTCGATGACCAGGCAGGCGAAGAGCGCGGCGATCGCGCCGTCACTGACGCCCATGATGAGCCCGGCGGCCGCCACCACGGCCCAGGGCACGCCCGCCAGCGCGCCCACGAATGCCATCGCCACGACCATGTACACCCGCCCCTGCCGCTCACCGAGGTACTGGATCGTGCTCACTCCGACGACCAAGAAGAGTGCCCCGGCTACCAGATCGGCGGCGGCAAGCGACACGGACAGCGCGATCACCACCGCCAAGACGCCCAGCTCCGGAGTGAACCGGCCCAGGAGCGCGACCGCCAAGGCCAGGCCCACCGCCACCGGCAGAGGATAGAACGGCACTGCGACCAGACCCGCCATGGCAGTCACTCCGAACGCGAGTGCCCGCAACCAGGGCAGCACACCCGAGTGCCGTCGCTGTGTCCGGGTCCTGCTCATCGTGCCCTCACCTCGATCGGATCGGTGCCGTGCGGCTCCACGGCGCTCAAGAGCCGGCATTCCATGACGGCCACGCCCAGACCGGCGGGCTGCCCGCGTCAGCCAGCGTCGTAACCGCGTGGATCCCGAAGAGGACGAACGCGCAGAGCAGGAGCCCCGCCGCTGTCTGTGCGAGTTGTCGTGCGCGCTCCTTGGGAGTGAGCGTCATGGCCCAGATCGCTCGTGGCAGGAACACCATGGAACCGAGGGCGGGTCCGGCGACGAGCGCCAGCGCCACGGCTCCGCCCCGTTCGACCATCCCGACGGTCCTTGCCAGGTCCAGCGTCAGCAGCGCACCCTTCGAGCCGCCCGGCTCCAGTGCGTTGCCGGCTTCGAACGCCAGGATCGAGCCGGCCAGCATCACCGTGACCAGGCCGACGATGATCGCGAGGACCCGTGTCGCGACAGGGAACCCGAGCAGCATCGCGGTCGCGCGGGGTTCAAGCCCGCCTCCGGCCAGTACGATCGCGCTGATCGACAGGACATGGAGCGACTGGTCGAACAAGAGTGTGAACAGTCCCCGGGTGGGGGTCTTCTCGTATGCGAGGATGGTGATCTTCTCTATCAGCATGTGCGCGAGCGTGACCGCGACGATGGCGAACCAGTCGCGGCGCAGTGTGCCCAAAGTGACGAGAGCGGTCACGACACCAACCACGCCGGAGTGCAGGAACACTCCCGGCCAGCCGTCGCGCTTCGCAGCGACCAGCTTGCCGGGCTGCAGCAGGAAGTCCCCGAGCATATGTCCCAGCAGCAGGTCCAGGAACAGGGCCATTCATACACTCCCAATGCGCGCGGAGGTCACGTGCGTCCATTGTGCATCATCGAGAGCACTTCGGTGGACGGCCTGCGTGCGAGGGGCATCCAAGGCGCTATGATGGACAGGCCGAGACGATCAGGAGGACCTATGGGTCATGATGAGTTCCTCGCCCGAGTACCGATATTCTCGAACTGCACGCCAGCCGAGATCTCGGCGATAGCGGCGGTCGCCCAAGAGCATCCGTTCGAGGCGGGCCAGATCATCGTGACCCAAGGCACCCCCGGGCAGGCTTTCTACATGGTCCTCGAGGGCCGCGTCGAGATCGCGCGCGACGGCCGCTCGTTGGGATCGTTCAGTCCCGGGGACTTCTTCGGGGAGATGGCCCTGCTCGACCAGGCGCCACGTTCCGCGACGATCCACGCGCTCGAGAAGACCCGGTGCCTCATGTTGTCGAGTTGGGACTTCAAGGCGCTGCTCGAGAAGCATCCATCCATCGCGATCAAGCTGCTGGAGGTGCTCAGTCGCCGTCTGCGTGTGGCCGATGAGCGCTTGAGCGGCTGATCCGGGCGAACATAGGGGAGGGGCATTGAAGCGCACGGGGGGAACGCTTCTGCAGGCCGTCGCGGACCGGATCGTCGGCCGCTATCTGGCCGATGCTGGCGCGACCGGGATCCTGATCGTCGAGTCCGAATTCGACCCGCTCAAGCTGGCGGGCGTGGACATCGTGTGCACACGGGCGGGCCGCAGCACGCGCATCAAGGTCCAGCCGGACCCATACTTCGGCACAGATCCGGACAAGTGCGAGGATCGGACGCTGACCTTCTATCGCAAACCCGTCGGCGCCTACGCTCTCGAGACCATCGCGCATCATGTCACGCGCGAGCCCGGGTGGGTATTCTCCTCCACCGCCGACGATGCCTACTACTACTTCATCGCTGTGTCTCAGCCCCAGGACGAGGTCGCCGCGCTCATGGACGAACCTGACGAGCTTTTCTTCTCGGAGCTCGCCGTCGATCGCGACGAACTGCACATACTGCCTATCGCCGCTCTGCGTGGGTGGTTCGAACTCAACAATGAGCGATACACGTCGCGCCCTGTCGTGCGAGGGGACCACTCCGGGTGGTGCAGGATCGTGCCGATCGGCGACATCGACGCCGCGATTCCGGGCATCACGGTGGAGAGGCGCGTCTTCGAGCGGCTGTCCCCCCACTGACGGCGCTTCTTCCTCTCGTGGATCCCCGAGCCGCCCGCGTCCCGAAATGTGAGCTACGCCCGGAGGCGTTGTCGTCGTTGACTTGGACTAGGCCACGCAGTACCATTCGCTTGCCTTTTCGCAGGGCTGGCAACTTGAAACCGCGAATAGAGGGCTTTTTTCTTGTTGGGGGTGTGCCCGAGTGGCTAAAGGGGACGGGCTGTAAACCCGTTGGCTACGCCTACCTAGGTTCGAATCCTAGCGCCCCCACCAGCATCGCCCACATAGCTCAGTTGGCAGAGCACTTCCTTGGTAAGGAAGAGGTCACCGGTTCGAGTCCGGTTGTGGGCTCCAGCAAAGATCCAGCCGCCCCGACCTGTGGGTACGGCTGCGTGGCGGTGTAGCTCAGTTGGTCAGAGCACGCGGTTCATACCCGCGGAGTCGCTGGTTCGAGTCCAGCCACCGCTACCAACCGCAATCGACGTCCGCGCTGACGGCCGGTCGATCGTCGTATAGCACGACCGCACGTGCACGAGATGGAAGCAGACAGGCCGTCGAAGGCCCACCAGGCTGCCGCGCGAGGCGCGGCGACCGCCGCTGAAGGCTCTAAGGAGGAGACTCATGGCGAAGAAGAAGTTCGAGCGCACCAAGCCGCACGTGAACGTCGGTACCATCGGTCACGTCGACCATGGCAAGACGACACTGACCGCGGCCATCACCAAGACCCTGGCCGAGAAGGGCTTCGCGGAGTACACGCCGTTCGACCAGATCGACAAGGCCCCCGAAGAGCGCGAGCGCGGCATCACCATCGCTATCGCCCACGTGGAGTACGAGACCACGAATCGTCACTACGCGCACGTCGACTGCCCGGGTCACGCTGACTACGTCAAGAACATGATCACCGGCGCCGCGCAGATGGACGGCGCGATCCTGGTCGTGTCCGCCGCCGACGGCCCCATGCCGCAGACCCGCGAGCACATCCTGCTCGCGAGCCAGGTCGGCGTCGAGTATATCGTCGTGTTCATGAACAAGGTCGACATGGTCGACGACCCGGAGCTCATCGAGCTTGTCGAGATGGAAGTCCGCGAACTGCTCTCCGAGTACGGGTTCGATGGCGACAACCTTCCCGTCATCAAGGGCTCCGCGCTCAAGGCCCTCGAGGGTGACGAAGATGCCAAGAAGGCCATCTGGGAGCTCATGGATGCGGTCGACACGTACATCCCCACGCCCCTGCGCGCCACCGACAAGCCGTTCCTGATGGCTATCGAGGACGTCTTCACGATCACCGGCCGCGGTACCGTGGCGACCGGCCGTGTCGAGCGCGGCGTCGTCAAGGTCGGCGACGAGGTCGAGATCGTGGGCATCCACGCCGCGACCAAGAAGACGGTCGTGACCGGTGTCGAGATGTTCCGGAAGCTGCTGGACCAGGCTGAGGCCGGCGACAACATCGGCGTGCTGCTCCGCGGCATCGCTCGCACCGAGATCGAGCGTGGGCAGGTCCTGTGCAAGCCCGGTTCCATCACCCCGCATACCGACTTCATGGGCCAGGTCTACATCCTGACCAAGGAAGAAGGCGGCCGTCACACCCCGTTCTTCGACGGCTACCGCCCGCAGTTCTACTTCCGCACCACTGACGTCACCGGAATAGCGCATCTGCCGGAGGGCACCGAGATGGTCATGCCCGGCGACAACGTGGAGGTCCGCGGAGAGCTCATCAACCCGATCGCGATGGAAGAGGGCCTGCGCTTCGCCATCCGCGAAGGCGGCCGCACCGTCGGCTCAGGCCGAGTCATCAAGATCATCAAGTAAGCTGCTCGAACAACGGTAGAATCGGTCGAAGCGGGGTCCGGCCTCACGCCGGACCCCGCTCGCACCGAAGTCCCATGCGCGTTGACACTGCCGGAAGGCGGGTGTTAGATTACGCTACCGTGCCGCCGTCCACCCCCTTGTAGGGGTGCGCCTGCACGGGCAATCCGGGAGGACAGATGAGGACGCTCGTCACAATGGCTTGCACCGAGTGCAAACGCCGCAACTACACGACCAAGAAGAACAAGCAGTCCAACCCCGAGCGCATCGAGCTCAAGAAGTACTGCAAGTGGTGCCGCACGCATACGGTCCACAAGGAGACGCGCTAGCCCTCAGAGGTGATCGCACTCCCCGAGAGCCGCGGCGGGACAGGCCAGTAGCTCCAATTGGTAGAGCGCCGGTCTCCAAAACCGGATGTTGGGGGTTCGAGCCCCTCCTGGCCTGCCAGACTCAAGACCCGCGCCGCTTCCCTCATGGCGCGTCGCACGTGACGTAAATGTGGTCCGGCGAACTACTGGTCGGACACGGAAGGACGGATGGACGAGATGGCGCAGGCAGCCAAAGCCGCCAAGCCCAACGTCTTCGCGCGCTTGACTCGGTACTTCAACGACGTCAAGGCCGAGATGAAGCGGGTCGTGTGGCCGAACCGGCCCGAGATCGTGAACATGAGCATGGTCGTCCTTGTGACGCTCGTGATCATGGTCATGTACGTCGGCTCGCTCGACTTCTTGTCCCAGAACGCCATCCAGCTGCTCGCCAAGATAGGACGGTAGCCCGGCATGGCGAAGAAGTGGTACGTCATCCACACGTATTCAGGCTACGAGAACAAGGTCAAGGCCAACCTCGAGCATCGCATCGAGTCGATGAACATGGCCCACAAGATCTTCGAGGTGTTCATCCCGAAGGAGACCGTCACCGAACTCAAGCAGGGCGGCCGCAAGGTCACGAGCGAGAAGAAGGTCTTCCCCGGCTACATCCTGGTTCAGATGGAGCTCGACGATGACTCGTGGTACGTCGTGCGCAACACCCCGGGTGTCACCGGATTCGTAGGCAGCCAGGCCAAGCCCGTACCGCTGTCGCGCGATGAGGTCAAGAAGATCCAAGGTTCCGCGGGCGCCGCGGCTCCTACAAAGTCGTTCACCGAGTTCGCGCAGGGCATGGCCGTCAAGGTCACGTCCGGCCCGTTGGCCGAGTTCGACGGACTGATCGCCGAGGTCAACCCCGACCAGGGCAAACTCAAGGTCATGGTCTCGATATTCGGCCGGGAGACGCCGGTCGAGCTCGGGTTCGACCAGGTTGCGAAGCTCTAGGATCGTCGGACTCGCATCCACGCCGCCGACCAAGACGATGCCTGGTTGGGCTTCTCGGCGCTGAGGGTCCGTGTATTGGAAGCGAACAGTTTCGGCAGGCCGCCCTGAACGGGGCGAACGCCGTGCGAGTGAAGGATCGAGACGAAGATGGCTAAGAAGGTCGTGGGCTTCATCAAGCTGCAGATCCCTGGCGGCCAGGCCAACCCGGCACCGCCGGTCGGTCCCGCGCTGGGTCAGCACCAGGTCAACATCATGCAGTTCTGCCAGGCATTCAACGAGGCGACCAAGGACAAGATGGGGATCATAACCCCCGTCGAGATCACGGTTCTCGAAGACCGCTCTTTCACGTTCATCACGAAGACCCCACCGGCGGCGTACCTGCTCAAGCAGGCAGCCGGCATCGAGTCGGGCTCGGCAGTGCCGAACCGCGACAAGGTCGCCACTGTGACCTGGGATCAGGTCCGCGAGATCGCCCAGACCAAGCTCGTCGACCTCAACGCCAATGACGTCGAGGCCGCCATGAAGATCATCGCCGGCACCGCCCGCTCGATGGGCATCGTCGTCGAATAGGGTCGTGTGGGTTGTGCCGCGGACCCGGAGCGGGCCGCGAAGAGATAGCGTGGGAGGGTCCATGCGACCCGTTGACCACAGGAGGTAGGAAGCGCATGAAGTACTCGAAGAACATGCGGGCGGCGCGCGAGCGCTTGGACCGCGATCGGCTCTACTCGCCCAAGGAAGCCCTCGACCTGGTCCGTGAGCTGGCCAACGCCAAGTTCGACGAGACCGTCGAGGCCCATTTCCGTCTGGGTGTCGACACCCGTCAGGCCGAGCAGCAGGTCCGCGGCAGTGTCTCGCTCCCGAACGGCACCGGTCGCACGGTCCGCGTCGCCGTCTTCGCGCAGGGTGACAAGGCGAAAGAGGCGGAAGCCGCGGGCGCTGACGTCGTCGGTGCCGACGACCTGATCGAGCGCATCTCCGGAGGGTTCCTCGACTTCGACGCCACCATCGCGACGCCGGACATGATGGCTAAGGTCGGACGCCTCGGCAAGATACTCGGTACCCGCGGCCTTATGCCGAACCCGAAGCTCGGTACGGTCACCATGGACGTGGCCCGCGTCGTAGGCGAGCTGAAGGCCGGCAAGGTCGAGTACCGCGCCGACAAGTTCGGCATCGCTCACGTCGGCATCGGCAAGGTCTCGTTCGACACCGCCGCTCTGTTGGCGAACTACTCGGCGGTACTCGAGGAGATCGTGCGTGCCAAGCCGTCGTCGGCCAAGGGCAAGTACCTCAAGTCGATCACGCTGGCGTCCACGATGGGCGTGGGTGTGAAGGTCGATACCCTCAAGGCTCGCAGCGTCACGGACGAAGGCTGAGCCGGACCGGCCCAGACAAGGGTTGCACCACACGGCGTGGCAGTGCATACTGTCCCGCGCACCACACTTGACATCAATGCGCACAAGCGAACGCTGCCGAAGACAGCAGGTGCCCGGAGAGTACGGGCCTAAGGGGCTTCCGACATGGAGGTCCGCCAGCCGAGGTGGATGCCTCAGACGGCTTCGTCGCCATCTGGATCGGGTAACTCCCGTGGCCTCCGCCTTCACCGGCGGGGGCCACGTCCGTATGTGACCGGGAACCGCGCATGCGGGCCCGGCTCGGGACGCCGGACCCGCCCCTCCGCCTGAGGGGGAGGGGCTCGCCCGCGCGAACGGAAGGGAGGGAAGCATATGCCATCTGATAACAAGCTCGAGTCCGTTGCCGAGATCAAGGAACGGTTCTCGCGCGCGTCGGCCGTGATCCTGGCCGACTATCGTGGCCTCACCGTCAAGGACATGCAGCTGCTTCGCGTCAAGATGCGCGAACAGGGCTGCGAGGTGAAGGTCTACAAGAACTCGCTGACCCAGATCGCCCTTCGCGAGCTCGCGATGCCGGATCTGGGAGCCATGCTCCAGGGCCCGACCGCTTTCACCTTCGCGTTCGGTGACCCGGTCGCCCCCGCGAAAGCGATGATGGCCTTCGCCAAGGACCACAAGGTCTTGGAGGTGAAGGGCGGCATCATCGAGAGGCAGGTCGTGGGTTCCGAGGGCGTCAAGGCGCTCGCATCGCTGCCGTCACGCGAGGAGCTGATCGCCAAGCTGCTCGGCACCATGATCAACCCGATCGTCGGGTTCGCCCGGGTACTCAACGGCCCGGTCGAGGCGTTCGCACGGACCGTTCAGGCCGTCGCGGACCAGAAGGCCGCCGCGTAGGGATTCGCGGAGTCCTGTCGGTAACGTACGCATCGAGCACGCCCCCGCCGGGAGCGAAGCTCACGAGAACATGAAGGAGTACAGAAGATGGCTGCTCTTACCAACGAGGAGATCCTCGAGGCTATCAAGGTCAAGCCGGCTCTCGAGCTGGCCGAGCTCGTCAAGATGATGGAGGAGACCTTCGGCGTCTCCGCCGCGGCCCCCGTGGCCGTAGCAGCTGCCGGTCCCGCCGCCGAGGCTGAGGCCGCGGAGGAGCAGATCGCGTTCGACGTCGTGCTCGCCGCTGTCGGCGCCAACAAGATCCAGGTCATCAAGGTCGTTCGTGAGATCTCCCCCGGCCTGGGCCTGAAGGAAGCAAAGGACCTCGTCGACGCCGCCCCGAAGTCCGTGCTCGAGGGCGTCACCAAGGACAAGGCCGAAGAGGCCAAGGGCAAGCTCGAAGATGTCGGCGCCACCGTCGAGGTCAAGTAGCTCCTTACCACCCGTTAATGACGGGCGGCCGGAGGCGCTCACGCGCCCCCGGCCGCCTAGCGTCGCATCACAGGTGTCGTGCTGGCCCCTCACCAGGTAGAAAAGACGAAGAACCACCGAGAGCATGGTTGACCAGCCTCGTGCGGTTCGATATCCTTACAGTTTGCGACCGCTGTACTATTCCCCGCGTCCCTTGAGGAGGAGTCACCTGGTGCGCCGTTCAGCAGGTTCCCCCGTTGTGCAGGCCGGCCTTCGCCAGCGCCGCACGTTCGCGAAAATCCCTGAGATCCTTGAGGTTCCCAATCTTATCGCGCTTCAGAGGGACAGTTTCAAGTGGTTCCTTGAAGAAGGTCTTCACGAGACGTTCCAGGACATCTCGCCCATCGAGGACTTCACCGGCAACCTCGCCGTGGAGTTCGGGGCTCACGAGTTCGGCGATCCCAAGTACTCCGTCGAGGAGTGCAAGGAAAAGGACATGTCCTACCAAGCGCCGCTCTTCGTGGAAGTCCGCTTCATAAACAAAGAGACCGGCGAGATGAAGGAGCAGCAGGTCTTCATGGGCGATTTCCCGCTCATGACCGATCGCGGCACCTTCGTCATCAACGGCACCGAGCGTGTCGTGGTCTCTCAGCTCGTCCGCTCGCCGGGCGTGTACTACGCCGAGGAGCGGGACAAGACGTCCGACAAGGTCATCCACACTTCCAAGGTCATCCCCGCGCGCGGGGCGTGGCTGGAGCTGGAGACCGACCGTCGCGACGTCGTTTCCGTGCGCATCGACCGCAAGCGCAAGCAGCCCGTCAGCGTGCTGCTCAAGGCGCTCGGCATCGCTGAGTCCCGCGATGAGATCCTCGAGCTGTTCGACGGCTCCGAGTGCATCAAGCGCACCCTTGAGAAGGATTACACCGAGACGCGCGAAGAGGCGCTGCTCGAGATATACAAGCGCCTTCGACCGGGCGAGCCTCCCACGGTAGAGTCGGCCCGCTCGCTCCTCGACGGCCTGTTCTTCAACGCCCAGCGCTACGACCTGGCCAAGGTCGGCCGCTACAAGGTCAACAAGAAGCTGGGCCTGAGCCTGCCGGACGAGCAGTCCACGCTCACCAACGAGGACATCCTCGCTGCCGTCCGCTACCTCGTTGGCCTGTGGGAAGGCGACGAGGACTTCGCCGTCGACGACATCGACCACTTCGGCAACCGCCGCGTCCGCTCGGTGGGCGAGCTGATCCAGAACCAGTTCCGGATCGGCCTGGCCCGCATGGAGCGGGTCGTGCGCGAGCGCATGACCACCCAGGACGTCGAGCAGATCACGCCGCAGTCACTCATCAACATCCGGCCGATCGTGGCCGCCATAAAGGAGTTCTTCGGGTCCTCGCAGCTCTCGCAGTTCATGGACCAGACGAACCCCATCGCCGGACTGACCCATAAGCGGCGCCTGTCCGCGCTCGGCCCGGGAGGCCTCTCCCGCGAGCGTGCGGGCTTCGAGGTCCGCGACGTGCACCCCTCGCACTACGGCCGCATGTGCCCCATCGAGACGCCTGAAGGCCCGAACATCGGCCTCATCGGATCGCTGGCCTCGTTCGCCCGTGTGAACGCGTACGGCTTCATCGAGACCCCGTACCGAAAGTGCATCGACGGCGTCGTCACGAGCCAGATCGACTACCTGACGGCTGACGAGGAGGACCGCTACCTCATCGCGCAGGCGAACGCCACGCTCGACGAGGCCGGCAAGTTCACCCAGGAGCGCGTCCTCGTCCGTACGAAGCACGACGTCGACCAGGTCATGCCGGACGACGTGCACTACATGGACGTCTCTCCGCGCCAGATGGTGTCGGTCGCTACGGCGCTGATCCCGTTCCTCGAGCACGACGACGCGTCGCGTGCCCTCATGGGCGCCAACATGCAGAGGCAGGCTGTCCCGCTGCTCCGCAACGAGGCCCCCCTCGTCGGCACCGGCATGGAGTACCGCGGTGCAGTCGACGCGGGTGACGTCACGGTGGCCGAGAAGGCCGGCGCGGTCGTCAGCGTCAGCGCCGACCTCATCGAGGTCGCGAACGACGACGGTACGTACCGTTCGTACCGTCTCGACAAGTTCCGCCGCTCGAACCAGGCGACCTGCATCAACCAGCGTCCACTGGTGGCTGACGGTCAGCATGTCGAGGTCGGCACGCCGCTCGCCGACGGTGCCTGCACCGACGGTGGCGAGATGGCCCTCGGCCGTAACCTGCTCGTGGCGTTCATGCCGTGGGAGGGCTACA
>JANYJF010000069.1 GCA_025361885.1 Coriobacteriia bacterium | reverse complement strand
CCACGCTCCGCCGGAAAGCACGAGCGCGGACAGGGATGCGACGAGCAGGATGATACGCTTCATGAGAAGACCTCCTGAGGGTGAAATACAGGGAAGATTCGGTCTTCTCCCATCCCGCTAGCAATGGAAGAACGCTGTCCGCTCCGCTCAAGTGATGGGTGACAGTGTTCGTGTTGCGAGTCACGGTGTCGGTCCAAGCCTTATGTGGTTGTGAAGAAGCCAAGGCGCCGGTCTATGGCGTCCAGTGTTGCCCTCACGATCGAGTCTCTGTCGTTCTGTCTATCCAGGGCCGAGCCGGCGAAGGCCTGCTCCCCCAGCGGCGTCACGAGCATCACGCAGCACACTGCCACACGCTCGTGGCCCAGCTGCACGATGGACACGTCTTCGAGCGCGAAACCATACGCCCCGTGCGCGTACTGCTCCACCGCATTGAGCGTCGCCTGCGCTATGAGGCGAAGACGACCGGTCTGGCTGGCTGGCCCCTCCGCGCGACCGATGTAGACCTCGTCTTCGAAACCGAGCGTCACGGTCACGATCGCGTTGACGCCGGAGACCTCGGTGTTGACCGCCTGGATCTTCGCGCGCTCGTGGACGGGTTCAGCCACCGTGGGCATCGACTCGGCGCCCAGCTGCGCGATCGAGACCTTGCGATGATCGACCGGGATGCCGAAGCGCGCCATTATGGTCGACTCGATGTCGCGCACCAGCTGCTTGGGCGTCTTCGAGGGCAGCGCCAGAACATGGATCTCCTGGATGACACCCTCAGCGGAGGAGACGATGCGAGCGGCCTTGATCTCAGCGACCTCGCTGAGTGCCTGCTCTATCTCGATGATGGTCGCGGGAGTGATGACTTGGTCCACGCTTGCCCCCTGGGGCCGATGCAGTGCGACTGCGACTATTCTGCGAGCCTGCGAGCGCCGCCCAAATCGCCGGAAGCGGCTGCCACTCGACCGTGGCCTGAGTCTAGGCTGCACTCTCGAAGCGTGTCAATGGTGACGGAGGTCACGATGCCGATGGCGGGCGCGCATTGGACAGGTCGCTCGCGCGACGCTGGAGGCGTGCGGGAAGCAGCCGGTCGACCTGGTGGAAGTCGTTCATGATCGGCGGGCATTGCGACGAGCCCGACCCGCGGCCCGAATTCGTCGCCCCGATCGTGCGGTGTGTCATACATGGCATCCACTCCCCTCGGAAGGCACGCCGGCATGCCCCAGGTCGCCGCATCCCCCAGGTCGCCACGTCAGACAGAGGGTCACCTCCCCAAGCATGGGCGTCTACAAGGAGACGCCGAACGGACGCAAACCCTCGACCATGGCAGGAAAGAAGGGAGCGGACCCGTCAGGGTCCGCTCCCTTCTTCGCACGGCCATCGAGATCTCTACCCCATGGGCTCGAGGAGTCCGTAGTCGCCGTCGCGTCGTCGGTACAGGACGCTGACAAGGTCCGTCTCCGCCGAGGAGAACAGCAGGAAGTCGTGCCCCAGCAGCTCCAGCTGGAGCATCGCCTCTTCCGTGGTCATGGGCTTGAGATCGAGCTTCTTCGACTTGACGATGGTGTGATCGTTCTCCTCGTCTCCGGAGTCGAGTCCCGGCGATGCTGCGACGGGTGCGAGCGCTCCCTTCCCGGAGTGCTTGTCCCTCAGCCTGCCCTTGAGCTTGCGGGCCTGCGTCTCGAGCTTCTCGCTCACCAGGTCGATCGCGGCCTTCGTATCGGTCGCGGCTTCGCGAGCGCGGATGACGGGCCCCTTCGTGTACACGGTGACCTCCGCCACCTGGTTCTTGTCGATCGAGCGGTTGCGCTCGTGATACAACTCCACCTCCACGCTCATGATCATGCTCTCGAGGATCTTGCTGAGCTTCCCGACCTTCTCTTCCGCGTACGCGCGAAGCTCGGGAGTCACCTCCATGTGACGGCCCTTGACGACCATGTCCATCTCGTCCGCCTCCTTCATAGTCAACGTTCCATGTCTTGAACATACCCGAGTGCGTCGGACGGGCGACGGCCGCCCGGCGCGATGCGTCGGGCGGCCGTATCCATCGCGCGTGCGCCTACCTGATGTGGCCGAGGAAGTCCTGTGTGCGTTCGGACTTCGGGTGGTCGAATACCTCCTGAGGCGTCCCCTGCTCCACGATGACGCCGCCTTCCATGAAGACGGCACGGGTCGCCACTTCGCGCGCGAATCCCATCTCATGCGTCACCACGAGCATGGTCATGCCGCCGGCCGCGAGCTGCTTCATGACGTCCAGGACGCCACGGACCAGCTCGGGGTCGAGGGCCGAGGTGACCTCGTCGAACAACATGACGTGCGGGTCCATTGCAAGGGCTCTGGCGATGGCCACGCGCTGCTGCTGTCCGCCAGAGAGCTGCGCGGGGAAGTAGTCGATCCTGTCACCGAGGCCCACCTTCCTGAGCTGCTCCTCGGCGATCCGCTCCGCCTCGTCCTTCGAGCGCTTGAGCACTCGCCGCTGTGCGAGCATCACGTTGTCCTTGGCGGTCAGGTGAGGGAACAGGTTGAAGCTTTGGAACACCATGCCGATCCGCTCGCGGATCTCGTTGATGTTCGTCTTGGGGCTGGTGATCTCGATGTCCTCGAACCAGATGTGGCCGCCGGTCGGCTCCTCGAGCCTGTTGATGCAGCGCAGCATCGTCGACTTACCCGAGCCCGACGGGCCCAGGATGACTACGACCTCGCCCTTCTGGACGTCCATGTCGATGTCTTTGAGCACGACGTTGTCGCCGAAGGCCTTCTTGAGATTCTGGATGCGGACGATGGGGTCGGCCATGTCGCTACCTCCCGTCCGTGTCGTCGGGTGTTCCGGCGTCGGCCGTCACAGGTGCGGCCATGCGGGCCATTCCCTCGAGGGCGCCCGACTTCCTGGTCTTGGTCCCCGGGGAGCCAGATGCGCCTTCGGAGAGCGCCAGCCGTTGCTCCAGCTTCCCGACCCAGTTGATGAGCGGGATGGTGATCATCAGGTAGTAGACGGCCGCCACTGTGTAGGCGGTGACGTTTCCGGTGTTAGCTGCGCTGTTCTTCGCATTCATCATCAACTCGAAGATACCGACGGCCGAGAGCAGTGCAGTGTCCTTGAACAGAAGGATGAACTCGGAGGTCATGGTAGGCAGAACGCGCCTGACCGTCTGCGGGATGATGACGTAGGCCATCGCCTGTGCGTAGGTCATGCCCAGGGAGGATGCCGCTTCGAACTGACCCTTGTTGATCGACTGGATGCCGGCTCGGAAGATCTCAGCCAGGTATGCACCGCTGTTGACAGCGAGCACGATGACGCCCAGCGGGAAGTCGGGCAGGCGGATGCCCACGAGCGGCAGACCGAAGAACGCGATGTAGATCTGCAGGAAGAGCGGCGTGCCGCGGATGACGTTGATATACGCGCTGGCTATCCAGCGGACCGGTGCGAGTTTTGACATCTTGAGGAACGCCGTCGCCAGACCGATCGGGATGGCGACCGGGTATGCGACCCCGATGAGTGCGATCGACAGCAGCCAGCCCCAGAACAGGATCGGGATGCTGATCGCGATCAGCTGTGGGTTGAAGAAGGCATTGAGGATGGGCACGCTGTTCCACGTCTTGACCAGCGGCTGGCGATTGAGCCAGAAGCCGATGCGCTGCGAGACGGTCGGCGCCCCCTGGGTGAAGGTCATCGGAGGCAGCTTGTGGGTGCCCGTCTGCGTGGTGTACGTGCCGGAGACGGTCTGCTTCCCGCCAGCATACGTCGTGAGGACATCATGGAGGACGACGCGGAGGGTGCTGCTGGGCTCCACGGATGGGCTGAAGATGACCTTGACCGAGGTCCCCTTCGCCTGGGTCTCGACCGTGACGTTGCTGCGCTGCAGCCCCACCAGCGTGACGGCGTCAGCGGTAGCCTTGGCGGTGTCCGTCCCCTCCGGGAAGGCGAAGTCGATACCGAGCACGGTCTCACCGGGGGCAGTGGCTGTCTCGTACGTGAAACGCGTTTCCAGACCACCCGTGGTCTGGTCGATGGTCATGGTCGTGCCTGCGGCCCCGATCCCGAGCGCGGCCAGAGGTACCACAAGTGCCACGACAGCCATCAGGCAGAGTAGCGCGCCAAGGCGTTGGAGTCCTCGCGAGCGTCGCATCGTACGCATCTTCCCCTTCGGACGTCAGAGGCCCCCGGACGGGCCGGGGGCCTCGCAACGTACTTTGTATCACGCTGGCAACACTTTGGTATAGCCGGGAGCTACTTGCTGCTCGGGGCGACGCCGAACCACTTCTTGTAGATGGTGTCGTACTCACCAGAGGACTTGATCTTGGCCAGCGCGCCGTCGACGGCCTTCAGCAGGTCGGGATTGGCCTTGCTGACGCCGAAACCGTACTGCTCGCCGGTCGGGATCTCCTGGACGATCTTGAGACCGCGGGTCGCGTCCTTGACGACGGCCGCGGACACGGGCAGGTCGTTGACGACCGCGTCAACCTTGCCGGCCTGCAGCGCCGCGAAGGCGGACAGGGTGTCATCGAACGGGACGAGGACGGCGGTGGGGATGTTCTCCTTGGCCCACTGCTGACCGGTCGTGCCGGACTGGACGCCGATCTTCTTGCCGGCGAGGTCCGCGGCGGCCTTGACGGTGGAAGCGTTCGTCACCGAGATCGACTGGTTGGAGTCGATGTAGGGACTGGAGAAGTCGATCTGCTTCTTGCGGTCAGCATTGATGGTCATGCCCGACGCGATGATGTCGAACTTGCCGCCGGCGATCAGTGTCGGGATCAGAGTGTCGAACTTGTAGGACTTGAACTCGCTCTTGAGGCCCATCTCCTTGGCGACGGCCGCCACGACATCAACGTCGAAGCCCTCGGCCGTGTTGCCGTTCATGGACTCGAACGGCGGGAACGCCGTGTCGGAGCCGGCGACGAGCGTGCCGGCCGTGACGGTCTTGACCGTCGCCTTCGCGGGCGTGGTGCCGGTCGTGCCGGGCGTGCTGGCCGTGCTGCTCGAACAACCGGCGATGAGGCCCGCGGTCCCGAGCATCGCGACTGCGAGTGCCAGCGCGATCCACTTACTGTGCTTCGACATGCTTCCTCCTCGTAACAGGTCTGCTTCCAAGGCTCCGTCCACCCAACGGATACCATGACTCCCATCTGGGCGTAACGATACACCAACGATGCACGCTGGTGCATTACGAGAGGCATGCGTCGACTTCGGCTGCGCTGCTTCGAGCCGGCCTTACGGCGAGCCGGTCGCGTCGGCGGTCGAGGAGGACTCGGCACCAGGGGACTTGAGCTGAGGAAGGTCGCCCACCCACTTCCTGCGCAATGTGGCCAGGATGCCCTGGGCCGACATCTCGTCGAGAGCGCGACGTACCGCCACTTCGAGCTTGGGAGCGCCCTTCGAGACGCCCACGCCCAAAGGACTCGCCTGCGCGAGTTGTCCGGCGAAGGCGATCTTCGGAAAGTCGCGGAGCATGTACCCACCCACGATGGCATCACCTGCCACGACGTCCGCCTGGCCACCCGCGAGGGCGCTCATGGCCTCGCGAAGATCCGGGTACAGCATGAGGGCCTGTTCGCCATACGTGTCGGCCAGCAGCCAGTACGCCTCGGACCCCTTCTGTGTGGCTATCCGCTTCCCGCCAAGAGCATCCGGGCTGACCGTGACCCCCTTCGATGAGAACACCGCGGGGGCGTCCGAAGCGTACGAGCCAGCGAACGCCACGTCGAGGTCGAGCGCGCGGGCGACGGACAGGTCGCCTAGCACCATGTCGGCCTTCTTGGCAGCCAGGAGCTTGGCGGCCGCGTCGGGCCTGGCGTCGACGAGCACGAGTTTGAGACCGAGGCGGTCGGCGATGGCCGCAGCCACGTCCACGTCCCAGCCGACCTTGTCTTCGCCCATCTTGGAGGCGAACGGCGGATACGACAGGTCGACGGCGACCGTGAGCTCCCCCGCCTTCGCGATGACCGGCGGAGCGACCTTGGGCGTCATCGGTGCTGTGCCGACGTTGCCCGCACACCCGGAGAGCACGACGGCGCTCGCGATGAGCGCCGTGACGAGCAGTGACGCTGTGACTCGCGAAACCCTCACGCGGACCTCCGAAGAAGATCTAGTGCTTCCACCCGGCTGACCTGGTCTTTGGCCCCACACTCGCATACAGGGGCTTCCGCTTGATGTGATCTCACTACCGGCCCTCTCGCCCGGGGCCGCGGGATGCGACCCAAACGGACGGTACGACTTACCCCTAAGACGCGCCATGCTCGCGCGACGATACGAGATCGCCGGCTTACGTGGGTCCTTTCGGCCGCGTCTACCATGGACTAGGGCGCTTGCGCGCCCGCAACCACAGACCCGGATGGAAGCATCCAGAAGTGTACCATGCTCACCCTCCGCCGCAGGCTCTCGCGACGGCCACGACACGGACCTCGACGGCCCCCGCGGACAGCAGCGCGGAGGCGGCCGCGTCGAGCGTGGCGCCGGTAGTGAAGACGTCATCGAGGAGCAGGACCCGCGCTGGGACGTGCACCCCCGCATGGGGCACGATCGACCGCGCGGCGTTGGCGCGCCGCTGCTCCCGGGTCAGGGCGCGCTGGTCCAGGCGCGGCCGGCAGCGCAGCGGCTCGATCGCGGGGATGCCGGCCAGGCCTCCGAGGCTCGCCGCCAGACTGGCGCCGTGGTCGAACCCGCGATGGAGCACCGCCGCCGGCGACGCGGGCACGCCGCAGACCGCATCCGGCCACTCGAGCCAGCCTGAGAGCACGTCGAGCGCGAGTGAGGCGAGGGCCGGCGCCAGCCGGCGCTCGCCGGCATCCTTGTGAAGCGCCACCATCCGCGACAGGGGCGGTTCGAGCACGCCCGCACACCGTGCGGCGGTGAAGGTGAACGGCACGTCCGCACACTCGACACAGCATGCCGAGACCGTGGGAGCGCCGCAGCGGGGACACGCGGTCGCGGGATCGATGAGAGGCAGCCTCTCTGCGCACGCCGCGCACAGCAGCCCGCCCGGGAGGTCGCAGCCGGCGCAACGTGTCGGGAACAGCAGCTCCGCGAGCGCTTCGAGCATCTTCCGGACCCCCTTCGTCCGCTCGCGTCGCGGCGCGACGGGCGGTCCGAGCGCGGGCCGGGCCGGTTACCGTATCAGTGCCTACGCTACAGGGATGGTCGCGGCGGACGTCGCGAGCGCGCCGATCCTTTGCCTGACCGCCGACCACTCGAGCGTCAACTCCACCGAGATCACCACGAGAGGCACCGTCATCTTCGCCGGCACTGCCAACCAGTCCATGACCGCCGCCGGGATCGGAACGGGTTTGAGAACGACCGCAAGCAGCAGGGCGATGACCGCAGGGAACGTCAGGAACTCGTGTATCGGGTCGTTGAGATGGGCACGGGCCCTCCTTTCGAAGCGCGCCGGCCGCGCGGGTCCGAACCGCTACGCGCCGATCTCGTCGATGGCGCCGGAACCGGCGCACATGTCCGCGAGCGACCCCATATAGTCGGGGCGCGCCACACCGCGCTCGGTGATGATCGCGGTCACGTACTTGGCCGGCGTGACGTCGAAGGCCGGATTGTAGACCTCGACGCCGGGGGGCGCCACTCGCACCCAGCCGTCCACCTGATAGGCGGCTCCTTTGCGGGCGATCTCCATCGCGTGACCCTTCGTGAACGGCACCGCGTAGGAGCCCTCCTGGGTGAGCAGGTCCCAGGCGCGCGCCTCCTCGGGCGAGCGGGGCTCGAACACACCCGAGAACGTCACGCCGAGCACTTCGCGCGGGTCTCTCTCCTCTATGACGATGCCCTCCCCGCTCTCGAGCGTGAGGTCGACGGTCGAGGTCGGGGCAGCCACGTAGAACGGGATGCCGTGCTCGTGGCACAGGACGGCCAGCCCGTACGTCCCGATCTTGTTCGCGACGTCGCCATTGGCCGCGATACGGTCCGCGCCGACGATCACCGCGTCCACCCACCCGCTGCGCATGACCGACGCGGCCATGTTGTCGGTGATGAGGTGGAACGGGATGCCGGCCATGCGCAGCTCCCACGCTGTGAGGCGCGCGCCCTGCAGGACCGGGCGCGTCTCGTCGACCCACACCTGGGGCTTCTTGCCGGCCTCCTGCGCCGCGAAGATGACCCCGAGCGCGGTGCCATAGAACACGGTGGCGAGCGAGCCGGCGTTGCAGTGGGTCAGGACGGAGGGCTCATCGGGCAGCAACTCGGCACCGAAGCGCCCGATGGCGCGGTTACGCTCCTCGTCCTCGCTCTCCATCGACACGGCCTCGGCCACGAGCGACTCGCGCAGCTCTGGCAGCGGCAGGTTCGCATTGGCGCGGGCCAGGGCGCGCATGCGCTCTGCGCCCCAGAAGAGGTTGACGGCGGTGGGCCGGGTGGCGGTGATCTTGGCGGCCACCGCGTCCAGCTCGGCCATGAACTCGTCGGTCCCCGTGATCTCGTCCGACTCGTTGGCGGCCCACAGAGCGATCGCCAACGCGGCGGCGACACCCAGCGCGGGAGCTCCGCGCACCGCCATGCCGGTGATGGCCGTGCAAACTCCGTCAGCGGTGCTGCACACGAGCAGATCGCCCACGAGGGGAAGACGGGACTGGTCGATCAGCATCACGCGGCGCTGCTCGTCGTCCCACCAGATGGTTCGGGCGATGTCTTCGACGGCCATCGGTCACGCTCCTAGTGTGGTCTGCCACGGTTCGAGTTCGAGCAAGGATGACTGGGCCGCGCCGGGTCCGAACAGGATTCGGCCGAGCGGCCCACCGGTCACGGGGCGGAGCCCGGACAGGCGCCGCAGCACCTCACCGTTGCCCGCCTGCAGCCCCACGACGACCCAGAAGAACGCGGCCGCCTGCGGGTGCTGGAATGAGTTGCTCACGAGAGCGTTGACAGCGAAGGCGATCACACCGACGGTCAGCGCGGCGTTCACGTGGCGGGCCTGCGCGACAGTCTCGGCTGTGGCCGGACCGCCGCCGGGAGCGAGCGTGTAGCGCACGCCGGCCGCGCACGCCGCGACCGCGGTCCACACGAAGGCGAGACCTCCGAGCAGGCCGGCCTCGGCCGTCAGCTGCAGATACGAGTCGTGCGCGCCCAGGATGTCGCCGCCGGAATCGGACGCCACCCTGCCGGTCAGTCGCACGAGCGCGTTCAGATACCCGCCGAGCCCGACGCCGATCACGGGGAAGGCGCGGATGAGGTCGAATGCGTGGGCCCATACGGTCAACCGCTGTCCCGCGCTGCCGCCGCCGGCCACCAACCCGGAGAGCCGATCGCGCAAGGCGGGAACGGCCAGCGCGCCGGCGGCCACGCCGCCCACGGCCCACAGCCAGCGGGGGTCGGAGAGCGCCGCGCCCACGGCGGTTCCAAGTACCAGCGCCAGCCAACTGCCTCGCGTGTACGTGAGCATCAGGGCCACGAACTGCAGGAGAGCTGCGGCGCCGGCGACCACCCGCCCGCGACCGCGTTCGGCCATGGCCATCGCAATGCAAGCGGCGAACGCGAGCACGAGATACTCGGAGTAGAAGTTCGGATTCACGAAGGTCGAGAACACGCGCACCGCCGGACCGCCGGCCACCGCGAAGACGCGATCGGGGGCCGCGCTGCGAAGAGGCTGCAGCAGCGCAAGCAGCGCGGCGAGGCTCGCGCTTCCAGCGAATGCCCACATCACGACCCTCCGGTTCGCTCCGCGACGCGTCAGCGCGGCGACGACGAACGCGAGATCGAAGTAGAGCGCGTAGCGGACCCAGGCGAGCGCCGCCGTCACTCTCGTTTGAGCGAAGACGATCCCGACGAGTGAGACCAGCATGAACACCGCCATGGGCGACTCGATCGCCAGGGACGGCAGCCGCTCGACACCGAGCCTGCGCAGGAACGGGTACGAGGCGAGGGCGCACAGCGGCAGCAGTATGGTTCCGCCGTCGGCTATCCGAAGTCCGGCCAGATGCATATCCACGGGGGTGAAGGGCACCAGCACCACAACGGCAAGCAACGCCGCCAGCGCCAATTTCTCGACCGTGGACCTCGGCTCCGCGCCGCTGGGACTCCCGGTGGCCGTCATCGGGACACGCCGGCCCACGGCTCGAGATCCGGTGCGTCGGAGACACCGGGGCCGAAGACGAAGGCGCCGACCGGCGAGTCGACGAGCACGCGCCCGTGTGTCGCGGGCAGGCGCCACATCCACGGTAACCGTCCGCCGGACTCCACGGCTGGGGCGGCGGCGGCGAGCGCGCCGTTGGCCGCCATCAGCCCGGCGAGCACCCAGAACAGCGTGGCACCGCGAGGGTTCTGGAACGTGTTGTCGGTGACCGCGTTGGCCGCGAACGCGATGATTCCTGCGGTGAATGCCGCATGCCGCAGCCAGTCCATCGATCCTCGGACCAGGCGCGCGGCGTACATCCCGCACGACCGGACGACCCGCGTGACCAGCCACACGAACGCGAGGCCACCGGGAACGCCGGTCTCAGCCATGACCATCAGGTAGGAGTCGTGGGCCGTGAACACCCCTTCGGCGCCACGAGGCAGGATCGCGGGAGTCGCCGAGACCTGCGCCGTCAACGCCCTGAGATACCCTCCGAGCCCCACGCCAGCGATCGGGTGCAACTCGATCATGTCCAACGCCATGTGCCACAGGGGCAGCCGCACCGACGCTCCGCCCTTCGCCGCGAAGATCGACGTGAGCCGCGCGATGCCTCCGGGCACGACGGCCAGCAACGCGGCCCCCGCGGCGGCGAATGCGACGGACCACCGAATGTCGACGACGGCCGAGGCCACCAGCACACCGACGAGCAGGGCCAGCCAGCTGCCGCGCGTGTACGTCAATGCGAAGGCGACGAGGCCCCCGGCCACGATCACCCACGCGATCCATCGCCTCGCTCCACGCTCGGTGAGCGCGAGCGACACCGCGATCGCGAGGGCGACCACGAGGTACTCCGCGTACCCGTTGGGGTTGCCGAACGAGCCGATCACGCGCGCCGCGACCGCGTCCGAAAAGCCGAACGACGCCACCGCCTGACCAGGCCTCAAGTACTGCACCGCGGCCTGGCCGACTGTGACGGCCGTGGCGCCGGCGACCGCCCACGACAGGATGCGCCGGTTCGCCGGTCGCACGCACACGGCCGAGACCGCCCCGGCGAGCGCGAAGTAGGCGGCGTACCGCGCCAACGCCATCGCGGCACCGGCGCGGTCCTGGGCGAACACGCCGCTAACAACGGCGATGGCGAGGAACACGAGCGCCGGGACCTCGAACAGCAGGCTCGGCACGCGACGCGTGCCGAGCCTGCGGAGGAACGGATATGCGGCCACCAACGCCAGCGGGAGCGCGATGGTGACGGCGTCGAGCGGCAGGCGGCCCAGCGTCAGCCGGCCCCCGACGATCGGGACGACCAGCACGAGCAGGACCAGCGCGCACAGCGCCACGGTCTCCGCGACCGAACGCCGGGTGCGGACGTCATCTGCCATGTGGCGTCTCAGCCCCTCGGTCCCGAGTCACGGATAGCGGCGCGACGCGCCCCTATACCGTGCCTTCGTTCCAGGAAGCCAGGTACTTGGTCTGCTCGCCGGTGAGGACGTCGAGCTTCACGCCCATGCTCGCGAGCTTGAGGCGCGCGATGTCCGCGTCGATGTCGGCCGGGACGGGGTACACGCCCGCTTCGAGCGAGGCCGCGTTCTTGACCATGTACTCGGCGGACAGCGCCTGGTTCGCGAAGCTCATATCCATGACCGAGGCCGGATGGCCCTCGGCGCACGACAGGTTCACGAGGCGACCGTCGGCCAGCACATAGATCTTCCGTCCGTCGGCGAGCGTGAACTCCTCGACGAGCGGGCGCACCTCGCGCACTGAGACGGCCTTCTCGCGAAGGTGCGGGATGTTGATCTCGACGTTGAAGTGGCCGGAGTTCGCGATGATCGCGCCATCCTTCATCGCTTCGAACATCGCGGAGTCGATGACGTTGATGTCGCCGGTGACGGTGAGCCAGATGTCCGCCAGCGCCGCAGCCTCGACTGCGGGCATCACACGGTAGCCGTCCATGACGGCCTCGAGCGCCTTGAGCGGGTCGATCTCGCAGATGATCACGTTGCCGCCCATGCCGTCGGCGCGCATCGCGATGCCGCGGCCGCACCAGCCGTAGCCGGTGACGACGACCGTGCGACCGGCGATCAGGCGGTTGGTGGCGCGGATCACGCCGTCGAGCGTGGACTGCCCGGTGCCGTAGCGGTTGTCGAAGAGGTGCTTGGTGTTGGCGTCGTTGACCGACATGATCGGGAACTTCAGCGCGCCGTCGGCGGCCATCGCGCGAAGGCGGATGACGCCGGTCGTGGTCTCCTCGGTGCCGCCGATGACGTCGGCGAGCGCCTCGGGCCGTTCCGCGTGGATGCGGCCCACGACATCGGCACCATCGTCCATGGTGAACTGCGGCTTGTGGTCGATGGCGGCGTCGATGTGGGAGTAGTAGGTCTCCGTGTCCTCGCCCTTGATGGCGTAGGTGCGGACGCCGTACTCGGCCACAAGTGCGGCGGCCACGTCGTCTTGGGTCGACAGCGGGTTCGAGGCGCACAGCACGATGTCCGCGCCGCCGGCCTTCAGAGTGCGCATGAGGTTGGCGGTCTCGGTGGTGACGTGCAGGCAGGCGCTGACTCGGAGGCCTTCGAGCGGCTTCTCGGCCTCGAAGCGCTCGCGGATCTGGGCGAGCACGGGCATGTCGATGTCGGCCCATTCGATGCGGGCGCGGCCCGCCTCGGCGAGCGAAAGGTCCTTGACGTCGTGTTCCATGATGATGGGGCTCCTTTACGAGTGACGCTACAACCGGCCCAGTATAGCAGCGAGCAGCGAAGTCAAGAGGGGCGTTCCCGAACCGACAGCCGCGAGCACGTCAGCGTGCCCGTGCCCGACGTCCGCGGCCACGTTGGCGATGAGAGAGAAGCCCGCCACCTCCATGCCGGCGTGCACGCCGGCGATGACCTCGGGCACGGTCGACATGCCGACCGCGTCGGCGCCCAATGTACGAAGCGCGCGCACTTCCGCCGCCGTCTCATAGTTGGGACCGGGAACGGCCGCGTACACGCCTTCCGCGAGGTCCATCCCGAGCTCCTCCGCAGCGGCGACGGCGAGCATGTTGATCCGGGCACTGTACGCACCCGCCATGGGCGGGAAGCGCGTACCGAGCGCGTCCAGGTTCGATCCGGTCAGCGGGTTCACGCCGAGCAGGTTGATGTGGTCCGCGATGAGCATCGTCTGCCCCACGTGCAGGTCGGCAGTGATGCCACCGGCCGCGTTGGTGACGATCAGGACCTTGCAGCCGAGCACGGCCGCGGCGCGCACGGGCAGCACGACCTGGTCGACAGGATGGCCCTCATAGAGGTGCAGGCGGCCCATCATCACGAGCACCGGCGTCGCGCCCATGTGACCGAACACGAACGTGCCGGTGTGACCCGCCACCGCCGATGCCGCGAAGCCGGGCAGCTCACCGAAGGGCAGCTCCCCGGACACCTCCATGGCGTCGACGACGCCCGACAGACCAGAACCCAGCACCACCAGTGCCGAGGGAACGACGTCCCCGGTCAGCTCCGCCAAGCGGCCGGAAGCCGCGTTCACGGCCGTCATGCGCGCGTCGTCCGTCATCGGATCACCTCATGTTCCCTTGTTGCTTCTGATATCGCCTTGATCAGGCGCGCGGCGTTGGCGTTCAGGTCGTTGGCGGCCGCGGCCTCCAGGCACGCGTCCGAGTACTGTTCCTTCCCACGGGACAGCACCGTCGCGATGCCGGCGGCCAGCGCTTCCGCGTCGTCCGGCTCGACGAGCACGCCGCATCTGTCCCCGACGATCTCGGGGATGCCCCCCACGCGACTCGCCACCACAGGGGTCCCGCACGCCATCGCTTCGAGCAGCACCACACCGAGCGGCTCGGCGCGGCTCGGGAGCACGAACACGTCGACCGCGGCCATCAGGTGCGCGAGTCTGCCCGCCTCGACCGGTCCCTCGAACTCCACAGCCTGCGACACGCCCAGTACGCTCGCCCGCTCTCCGAGCGGATCGCGCTGCGGACCGGCACCAGCGATCACCAGCCGGTCACAGGTTCCCTCGGCGCGAAGCCGGGCGAAAGCGTCCACCAGCACGTCGACGCCCTTGCGCTCGATCAGGTTGCCGGCGAACAGCGCGACTCTCTCGCCGTCGGCCCAACCGAGTGACGAGCGGGCGCCGTCATCCGCCGCTGGGTTGAATACGACCCGGTCCACACCCATGTTGATCACCACGGTCGGCACCGATTCCGGCAGATCGAGCTCCGAGCGGACGTGCGTCTCGAGCGCCCGGGAGACCACGACGACGAGAGACGCACGACGCGTGGCGGCGAGCGACATCCTCGCGAGAAGACCACGCCTCTGTACCGACGCGACATCGAGACCATGCGCCACCACGACGTACGGACGCCCGGACAGCATCGACGCGATCCGGGCGAGCCAGGCGGTGGGATACAGGAAGTGGGCCACGATGACATCGAAGTCGCGATGGAAGAGTGCCGCGATCTTGGTCCTCGCAGCAAGGCTGGTGTATCGGGCGAGAAGACACAGGGCGCCCGCCCTCCCCCGCGGCGATGCGACGACGCGTACGGTCACGCCGCCCGCCCGCAGGGCAGCGACCTGCTTGGCCACGAAGCTGCCGAAGACAAGGTCGGTCGGGCCGGGATACATGTTCGACAGTAGGAGCAGCGCGGGCGGCTCTCGACGATCGGTCACTCGACCCTCCCGATGTGGCGTGGCTCCAGCGGTCGCTGCGCTTGATCGAACTGATCGCGCGGCTCCAGTATCGCGCAAACGCGGCTTCGTGCACCGCTCCCCGGCAGGCGGCTGGAGCGTCTACGGGCGGCGCGTGGAGGCTGCCGCGCCGGGCGCCTTCTTCGCGTCCCAGTCCTTGCCCACCACGACGAGCACGTCGGTGACGAATGAGTACATGCCGCGAGAGACGACCAAGTCTCCCTGACCGAGCGCCTGAGCGACCGCGACGGCCTTTGCCTTGTTCGCGTCGGTCTTGTACACGACGATGGTCTTGGGATAGACGAACTGGCTCATGTTGCCCGTCTCAGGGATCTTGAAGCCAGCCTTGAGCAGCAGGTCCGCGGCCCCCTTGCTAAGGCCGGAGACGCCCGCTCCGTTGCGCACCGCTACCTGGACCGTGGCCGGAGCGACGGTGGTCGCGGCTGCGGTCGACGCGGCTGTGGTGCTGGCCTTCGGATCGATCGGGAGGCCCGCCTCCATCTTGCGCACGATCTCCTTCATCGCCGTGAGGTCCGGGATGATGTAGGAGATGCCGTTGATGGTCTTGTCAGGCCCGGGCATCGTGACCGTCTGCATATCGCTCTCGGCCATGCCCTTGAAGTCGACGGCCAAGCCGGCAAGGTCCTGCACCGTCATGTCTGTCTTGACCGCGCGCGCGAACGCATTGACGATAGCGAAGGTCTTGAACGGGTTGGTCGCCTGTGTCTTGGCCTGCTTGACCATCTCTTTGAGGAAGTACTGCTGGTTCGCGATGCGCTGGATGTCCTGGCTCGGGAACTGGTGCCGCGCTCGCACGAACGTCAGCGCGTGGGCGCCGTCGAGGCGCTGGACGCCCTTCTCGATGACCTGCGCGCTCCGGATGTGGTTGGCGGCCTGCGCGTCGTTGATGCGGAACGGGACGTCGAGCACGACCCCGCCCATGGCGTCGACGATGCTCTTGAACCCGTTGAAGTCGACGACCACGTAGTGCGTGATGGGCAGGCCCGTGAGGAGTTTGACCGTCTTGATCGTGAGCACCGGGCCGCCGATCTGTGCCGCGGAGTTGATCTTGTCGAGGCCGCGGCCGGGGATGGTCACGCGCGAGTCACGCGGGATGGACATCATCGCGATCTTCTTCGTCAGCGGGTCCACATGGGCGACCATGAGCGTGTCGGAGCGCGCTTGGATCTCGCCGGGGCGCGTGTCCTCACCCATGATGACCATGTAGAATGGCTGGCCGGGCGCCTTCGGCTTGTCCATGACCTTCGCGATCTGGTCGATCTGTGTCTGCGGAGGCCGGATCGCGTCGCCGGTGCTGCGGATGAACGCGTAGGCCGCTACGCCACCGCCCACGACAAGGAGCAGGAGGGCGGCCAGGACGATCGATGTGATCCTACGGCGGCGCATCCTGCGCTTGCGCGGGTCCGCGAACCGGCCGGACTGCTTGCGCCTGCGGGCGGCCTGGGCCGGCGACTCCACCGCCGCGGGCGCGGAACGGACGCGGCGGCCTTGCGGGGCGGCGTTGACGGGGCGCGAGCGAACAGGCCGCTCGGAGCGCTGTGAGCGCTTGATGCGACCGGGTTCGTACGATCCGTTGTCTTCGTCCGTGTGACGCGTCATCCGCGGAGTCCCGTCCTGTAGCCTTCGTCAGGCCCTTCGGGCCGTCGATATCATGTCCACGAGCACCCCGACGTCTCTGCGCACCACGGCGCCGACCCGGGCCTTCTTGATGAGTCGCAGCTGATCGGCTGACTCGAGTCGGCCGAGCCGGCCCTCGGCCATGAGCTGTGTGTCCACCGCGCCCATCACGCCTTGGAACACCGTCCACGCGGGTGTCCCGAGCGCGACCGCCTCCCGATTCAGGGTGCCGCCGCCGCTCACGACGACATCGGCATAGTATACAAGGCTCTGCGCGTCGACCACATCCCGCGGAACGATGATGTTTGCCGAACCGAAACCCTCGATACCCGCGCGCTGGTCCTCGGTCCTCACGAGCACGACGGCCTGCACGTCGTCCCGTCGGGCGATGACGCCGAGCACGTCGTCGAAGATCGGGTTCTCCATCCGGTGATACGCGGCCATGCTCGGCGGCGTCCGCAGAACGACGATCACCTTTTCCTGGTCCAACTCCAACTCCTCGAGCACCGCCGGGTCCGGCTCGAAGTCGGCGAGATAGTACTCCTCTTTCAAGCCCGGGTAGCGCAGCACCTTGGTCTCGTTGCCGCCGAAGCGCCTGAGTGCGTCGACTGTGATCGCGTCCGGCACGAGCGCCCGCTTCGAGAACCGCACGTTGATCGAGTGCGACAGGGTGGCGAACTCGTAGTCGAACATGGTCACGTGGGGGATGTGGAGCAACGCGGATGCCACCGGGAGGTCGTTGCTCGCGTGGGACATCGCCAGGTCGTATCCGCGTCCCGCCCCGAACCGCACCATCGCGGCCGAGCGGGCGACGAGTCCCCATGCTTTCGCGAGCATCCTGCGGCCCCGGTGGTGACCGATGAGCGTGTACGGGATGCCAAAGCGCTCCAGCAGCGGGAGCGTCTGCGCGAACTCGCGGGCCGTCACGTCCACGTCCCATCCGCGCCGCCGGAACTCCTCGATGATCGGGCGAAGGACGAGCACGTGCGGCGAGTTCGTCATGTCGATCCACAGGCGTGGCCTGCGAGCGTCGGCGCCCCTCACGGGCGGGCCCCGGCGTGAGACTCGAGGGAGGCGACGATCTTGGCGGCCGCGTGGCCGTCGCCGTACACGTCCGGGTGGGTCGCGCCGCGCGGGGGCGCGGCCGCGGCGGCCACGATCCGAGCGGTGTCGGCGCCGGTGAGCACGTTCCATCCCAGCTCGACGGTCTCCACCCACTCGGTCTCGTCGCGCAGCGTCACGCACGGCACGCTCAGGAAGTAGGCCTCCTTCTGCATGCCACCCGAGTCCGTCAGCAGCGCGGCCGCGTCGCGGAGCAGAGCCACAGTCGTTCCGTACGAGACGGGGTCGACCGCGATGATCGCGGCTCCCTGCTCGCGCACCAGCTCCTCGAGCCCGAAGGCCGCCAGGTTGCGCGCGGTGCGGGGATGCACGGCCCACACGACCGGCTTGCCCGCGCTCCCGAACGCCCGCACGATCGCCGAGAGCTTGGCGGGATCGTCGCTGTTGCCGGCACGGTGCACCGTTGCCAGGAAGTAATCGCCGGGCTCGACACCGAACTCGGAGAGGACGCCGCGTCCCATGTCGCCTTCCGGGCTGTGGGCCTCAGCGAAGAAGCGTGCCGTGTCGAGCATGACATCTCCGACGAGCTCGACTCCGCAGGTGATCCCCTCTGCCGCCAGGTTCGCGACGGCGGTGCTCGTCGGGCAGAACAGCAGGCTCGAGAGGTGATCGACCACCACGCGGTTGATCTCCTCGGGCATCGTGCGGTTGAACGAGCGTAGCCCGGCTTCCACATGCGCGACCGGCACGCCGAGCTTGGCTGCGGCGAGCGCTCCGGCGAGCGTGGTGTTCGTGTCTCCGTACACAAGGACCCAGTCGGGCTTCTCGGCTTGGATGACGTCCTCGATAGGACCGAGCATCTCCGCGGTCTGCCACCCGTGGGATCCGCTCCCGATGCCGAGGTTCACATCGGGTGCGGGGATGCCGAACTCCTCGAAGAACACGTCCGACATGGCGCGGTCGTAGTGCTGGCCGGTGTGGACCAGTACCTCGGTATGGCGCTCGCGGATGGCGCGGGACAGGGACGCCGCCTTGATGAACTGGGGACGCGCCCCGACTATCGAGAGTACCTTCATGGGCGACCCGCTAGCGGGCCAGCGCCTCCTTGACCACGCGGACGACCGTCTCCTGCTGCTGCCGGGTGATCCCGGGGAAGCACGGCAGCGCGAACGTCGAGGCGTCACACGACTCCGCGACGGGCAGCGCACGCTTGGGGATGTCTTCGCGAGATGCGAAGACCTCCTGCTCGTGCAACGCGAGCGGGTAGTACAGCGCGGTGCCGATGCCCTCGGCCTTCATCGCGTCCATGACCGCGGCGGCCTTCGGCGTCTTGACGATGTAGAGGTGGTAGACGCACTCACCGTAGCTGCGCGCCACGGGCAGCTCGAGGCCGGTGCCGCCCAGCAGCTCGTCGTACACGGCGGCGCCGGCGCGGCGCTGCGCGTTCCACTCGTCGAGATGCGGAAGCTTCACGAGCAGGATCGCCGCCTGGATGGCATCGAGCCGGCTGTTCACGCCCATCGCGTCGTGGAAGTACTTCCTCGACGAGCCGTGGTTGGCGAGCTTGCGGACAGTCGCAGCGATGGCGTCGTCATCGGTGGTGACCATGCCGCCGTCGCCCGCGCAGCCGAGGTTCTTGCTCGGGAAGAAGCTGAATGCCGCGGCCTTGGCGAGGGAGCCGGCGCGCCTGCCCTTGTAGGTTGCGCCAATCGCCTGGCATGCATCCTCGATGACCTCGATATCGTGCCGCGCTGCGATCTCGTTGATCGCGTCCATGTCGACGACCTGCCCGAAGATGTGCACCGGCATGATCGCCTTCGTGCGAGGAGTGATCGCTCCCTCGATCTTCGTCACGTCGATGTTGTATGTGCCTGGCTCGATGTCCACGAACACGGGGATGGCGCCCACGTGGGCGATGGCCTCGGCGGTCGCGAAGAAGGTGAAGGGCGTGGTGATGACCTCGTCGCCCTTCCCGATGCCCATGGCGGCCAGGATCAGGAACAGCGCGTCGGTCCCGTTGCCGCACGCCACGGCGTGCTTGGTGCCGCAGTACGCCGCGATGGACGCTTCGATCTCCTTGACCTTCGGCCCTCCGATGAAGCCGGCGGAAGCCATGGTCCCGAGAACGGCGGCGTCGAGCTCAGGCTTCAGCGAGAGGTATTGTGCTTGCAGGTCCAGCAGGGGGATGCCCATGTCGGTCTCCTTAGCATATGTGTCGCGGCCACGGTCGCCGGCCTGGTGACTATTGGTTGTCGAGCAGCTGCTCGGGCAGGACGTCGCGGACCACTTTGGCCGGGACGCCCATCACGAGCTTGCCTGCGGGAACGTCGCGGGTGACCACGGAGCCGGTCGCCACGAATGCGTCGGCGCCTATCTCGATGCCCGGCAGGATGTGCGAGCCACCGCCCACGCGCGCGCCTCGGCGGATGGTGCATCCCTTGAGGTGCTTGAAGCGCTCGGCCGTGCGGCCCATGTAGTTGTCGTTGGTCGTCACGACCATCGGGGCGATGAAGCAGTCCTGTTCGATCACGACGTACGCCGTGATGTAGGCGCCGGACTGGATCTTGGTGCGCGACCCGATCTCGGTGTCGTTCTCGACGGTCACGCTGCGGCCGATCACGACGTTCTCGCCGATGGTGCAGCGCTCGCGGACTCCCGCGTTGTCGCCAACGACACAGCCCGCCCCGAACGTCGAGCCCGCCATCACCACAGTGTGGCTGCCGATCGAGCACCCCTCGCCCAGCACCACACCCTTGAGCTCGCCGGGCTTGGCGGTGGAGGTCGGGGCCAGTCGGGGCCTGCGGCCGATCACCGCGAAGTCGGACACGAGGCACTTGGCGCCGATCTTGGCGTCGGCACAGATCGTCACGTTGTCGCCGATGACCGTGCCGGCGCCGATGTGAGCGCCCACACCGATGTGCACGAACGAACCCACCGTGACGTCGTCACCGAGAACGGCGCCATCGTCGATCACCGAGAACGGCGCCGGAGCGAACCTGTAGCCTATCTTGGCGCCCGGATGGACGAGGATCCCTGATGCCAACGTCCTACACCTCCACGATCGTTTGCACGGGCGCGCCGCCCGCCGCCATCGACTGGTCGACCGCCTCGAGCACGCGGACGACCCGAAGGCCATCACGCCCGTCGCTACGTGGCGTCGATCCGTCAGCGCAGCAGTCCAGGAAGTGTTGTACCTCGAGCGCGAGGGGCTCGAGCATCGGGATGAACGGCACCGTGATATCGCCGAAACGCAGGCGCAGGTCCTCGCCGTAGCCGAGTGCCTCGGCTGGCTCGACACCCTTGTCGTAGATCCAGATTTTCTCGGTCGCTTCCATGTCGTCGAAGACGAGCATCTTGCGCGTCCCGACGATCGTGAACCTGCGTACCTTGTGCGGGTCGAGCCAACTCACGTGGATGTTGGCCATCTTCCCACTCGGGAAGTGCAGGTTGGCGAAGACCGTGTCGTGCACTCCGCCGTGCAGCACGGCGACGCCGTTGGCCGACACGCGGTCCGGCGTCTCGCCTATCAGATAGAGCACGATGGAGACATCGTGCGGAGCGAGCGACCAGAACGCGTTCTCCTCGGTGCGCACCTTGCCCAGGTTGAGACGCTGCGCATACAGGTACAGGACGTCGCCGAGTTCGCCGGAGGCGATGTAGTCGCGGATCCAGTTGATGGCCGAGTGGTATTCCATCAGGTGACCGACCATGAGCACGACGCCGCGCTCGTCGGCGAGCCGCACGAGTTCCTCTGCGTCGGCGGACCGCAAAGTCAGCGGCTTCTCGACGAAGCAGTGCATCCCCGCCTCGATGACCTTCTTCGCGATGGCGAAGTGCGAGGGCGCGGATGTCGCCACGACCACGGCGTCGAGAGCGTGACCGGACAGCAGCTCGTCGAGGTCGGTGGTGGTCGCGACGCCCGGGTACAGTGCGGACAGCTTGGCGAGGTTGACCTCCGACATGTCGCACGCCGCCACGAGTTCCGCGTCGCCGAGCTTGTCGAGGTTGCGAACCAGGTTGGGGCCCCAGTAACCGAACCCGACGACTCCGACTCTGACGGGCTTGACCGTCACAAGAGCACCACCTTGTCGCTGGGATGCCCCTTGAGTGCATTGCGTGTGTCGAGGACGAGGTCCGCATGCTCCGCCACGGCCGCGTAATCCACGTTGGAGTGGTCCGTCAGGATCAGGACGACGTCGGCTCCGGCAAGCGCCTCGTCGGTGAGATCGATGCTCGCGAGCACCGTGTCGCTCACCGGGAACCGTGGCACGTATGGGTCGTGGTAGACGACGTCCGCTTCCTTGTCGAGCAGCAGCTCGATGATCTTGATCGCCGGAGACTCCCGGGTGTCGTCGATGTCTCCTTTGTAGGCGACGCCGAGCACGAGGACCCGCGCGCCGGCGAGCGACTTGCGCTTCGTGTTGAGCGCATCCATCAGGCGGCTCACGACGTAGTACGGCATCGCCTCGTTGGTCTTGCCCGCGAGCTCGATGAACTCGGTGTGCAGGTCGTACTGCCGCGCCTTCCACGACAGGTAGAACGGATCGATCGGGATGCAGTGCCCGCCCAGGCCGGGACCCGGGTAGAACGGCATGAACCCGAAGGGCTTCGTCTTCGCGGCCTCGACGACCTCCCAGATGTTGATCCCCATGCGCTCCGACACCTGGAGTAACTCGTTCATGAGAGCGATGTTCACGCACCTGAAGATGTTCTCGAGCAGCTTCGTCATCTCCGCGGCGCGCGTGGTCGACACCGGCACGACCGTGTCGATGAAGCGCGAGTACATCGCCACGGCCGTGGCCGTGCACTCGGCGGTGACGCCGCCGACGACCTTGGGGGTGTTGCGCGTCTGGTAGATCGGGTTACCCGGGTCGACGCGCTCGGGAGAGAACGCGAGGTACAGCGTCTCCCCCACCTTCAGCCCTCCCGACTCGAGGATCGGCTGGATGACCTCCTCGGTGGTTCCCGGGTAGGTCGTGGATTCGAGGGTGACGAGTGTGCCTGGGCGGAGATGCTCCACGATCGAGGCCGCGGCCGCCTCCATGTACGAGGTGTCCGGCTCCTTCATGGCGTCGAGCGGTGTCGGAACGCAGATCGCGATGGCATCGCACTCGCAGGCGCGCGCGAAGTCGGTTGACGCGGAGATGAACCCGGCGGTGACGAGGCTCGCGAGCTCCTCGATCGGGACGTCCGGGATATAGCTCGTGCCCGCGTTGATCAAAGCGACCTTCTCGCCCGAAACGTCGAGTCCGACGACGCGGTGCCCGGCTTTCGCCATCTCGACCGCGAGGGGAAGGCCGACATAGCCCAGTCCCACGACCCCGAGCACCGCCGTGCCGTCAGCGAAACGGTCCTCCAGCGAATTGGTCACCAGCTGTCCTCCTCAATGGAAAGGCCCGCCCGTCGACGCTCAGGACTCCCTCGGGGAGCCGTCGCAACGGAACGCGGGCCTCACGCTCAGTATCCCGGTCATTGTATCGCAAACATCAGCTGGCCAAGGCAGGCCAGCTCGTCGCCCACCCACGCCTTAGCATCCCCGAAACCGATGGGACCGCGACGCTTGGTGATCGTACATTCCATGCGCAGGACATCGCCGGGGCGCACCTGCCGCTTGAACCTGACGCCGTCGATACCGGCGAAGAAAGCGATCCGGCCCTGGTTCTCCGGCAGCGACAGGAGCGCCACGGCGCCGACCTGCGCGCACGCCTCGACGATGAGCACGCCGGGCATCACCGCGTAGTCAGGAAAGTGCCCGGGGACCCAGAACATGTCCTCGCTCACGTCGAGGTACCCGACCGCGGACTCGCCCGGCACGAACGCCTCGATGCGATCGACGAGAAGGAACGGAGCGCGGTGCGGAATGATCGCCTCGATACCGGCGCGGTCGAGCTCCATGTCTCAGTCCCCTTCCTGTGGGATGCCGTCGTCACAGCCGGAGCGCGTCACGTCGGCGCCGAGCGAGCGGAGGCGTTCGACGAACCCCTCGTAGCCGCGGTCTATGTGGTGTATGTCCGTGACCACGGTCGATCCGTCCGCGACGAGCCCGGCAAGCACGAGGGCGGCGCCGCCTCGGAGGTCCGGACTGCGGACGGGCGCGCCCGAGAGCTGCGGCACGCCGCGGATGAGAGCGTGATGTCCCTCGATGCGGACGTCGGCGCCCATCCGCGCGATCTCGTCGGCGAACATGAAGCGATTCTCGAATACGTTCTCCGTGATCACCGAGTTGCCGTCGGCCACGGAGAGCAGCGCCATGAACTGCGCTTGCATATCGGTCGGGAAGCCAGGATACGGCAGTGTCGCAAGGTCCACCGGTCGAACGCCACCCGTGAGGCTGACAGTGACGCTGTCGGGTCCCGTCTCGAGGTGGGCCCCCGCGGCCGCCAGCTTGGTGAGCACCATCTCGATGTGTGACGGGTCGAAGCCGCTGACCGTGACGGGCCCACCACACATCGCTCCGGCGACAAGGTAGGTGCCAGCTTCGATCCGGTCACCGATGACGGCGTGGTCGACCGGGTGGAGCTCGTCGACGCCTTCGATGGTGATGGTGGTCGAGCCGGCGCCGTCGATTCGCGCGCCCATCTCGGACAGGAACGCCGCAAGGTCGCCGATCTCCGGTTCGCGGGCAGCGTTCTCGATGGTGGTGACGCCGCTCGCAGTGGTCGCGGCCATCAGCAGATTCTCTGTGGCGCCCACCGACGGGAAATCCAGGATGACGTTGGCGCCGTGAGGGCGACCCTCGGCGGATATGTAGCCGTGGCCGATCTCGATGCGCACGCCCATATCCTGCAGGCCACGGATGTGCATATCGACCTTGCGCGAGCCGATGGCGCAGCCGCCCGGCATCGCGACCTTAGCGCGGCGAAGGCGGCCGACCAGCGAGCCGAGCACGCTGGTGGAGGCGCGCATCTTGGCGACCAACTCATAGGGCGCCTCGTGCGAGGAGAGCGTGGTGGCATCGATGGTGAGCGCGTGGTCCGTTCGCACCACGACCGCTCCGAGCCCGGCCAGCACCTCGGCCATGAGCGCGACGTCGCTGATGTCCGGGACGTTGCGGATGGTCGTGACGCCGGCGGCGAGCAGCGACGCCGCCATCAGCTTGAGCGCCGAGTTCTTGGCGCCGCCGACTCGTACGGATCCTGTGAGCGGGCGTCCGCCCATGACGACGATCGACTGCATATGCGATAGCGTCCTTGCGTGGGAGCGGATCGGTGTGGATCAGCGCGGGATGGCCGCGCTGCCCAACGAAGACGGTACAGCGGCGGCGGCGGCGGGGCAACGCGCCGGGCTGCGCGTTGCACAACGGTAACGGGCCGCGGGTCCGGACGCCCGTGGTCGACCGAGGCCGTCCCAACCGCCCGCCGGTGCAGCGTGGGCGGCGGCGCGTCGACCGCGCCGCCGCCCACGGCGGAACACATATGGTGCAGGGTGCATCGCCCTAGTGCCTGGACGCCACCTTGACCTGCATGGCCTGCCACGCCAAGTCGCGGTGCAGCTGGTCGACCTCGTCGGAGGTCGCGGCGCCGCGGAGCTCTTCGAGCCTCGCCTCAATCAGGCGCATCGACTCACGCAGGTGATCGACCTCTATCTGGGACGAAGCCACGGCCTCGTCGGCCAGCACGATGGCCTTGTCCTCATGGACCTGCAGGTAGCCGCCGGAGACGGCGAACCACTCCACCGAGTCATCGCCGTGCTTGACGCGGACCTCACCCTCGCGAAGTGCCGCGACCATCGGCGCGTGCAGCGGCAGCACGCCGAGCTCGCCGTCCAGTGCCGGGACGATGAGCATCTCGGCCTCGCCGGAATACATGATCCGCTCTGGTGTGACTATCTCGCACAGGAGGGTACGTGCCATCTGTCGTCTTCGCCCCTTACGCCTGCGCGGCCATGCGCTCGGCCTGCTCGAGTGCTTCTTCGATGGTGCCCACGTACCGGAAGGCGCCCTCAGGGATGTCGTCGTGCTTGCCGGAGACGAGCTCGTCGAAGCCGCGGATGGTGTCCTCGAGCTTCACATACTTGCCCTTCATGCCCGTGAACTGCTCGGCCACGAAGAACGGCTGGGAGAGGAACTGCTGGATCTTGCGGGCTCGCGAGACGACGAGCTTGTCCTCCTCGGACAGGTCGTCCATACCCAGGATAGCGATGATGTCCTGCAGATCCTTGTTGCGCTGCAACACCTGCTGTACGGCGCGGGCGACGCGGTAGTGCTCCTCGCCGACGACTTCGGCCGACAGGGCACGCGATGTGGAGTCGAGCGGGTCGACGGCCGGGTAGATGCCGAGTTCCGCGATGGAGCGCGACAGGGTCGTGGTGGCGTCGAGGTGCGTGAACGCAGTCGCAGGCGCCGGGTCCGTCAGGTCGTCGGCAGGGACGTAGATGGCCTGGATCGACGTGATCGAACCGGTCGTGGTGGAGGTGATGCGCTCCTGCAGCTCGCCCATCTCGGTGGCCAACGTCGGCTGGTAGCCGACTGCGGACGGCATGCGGCCGAGGAGTGCGGAGACCTCGGAACCCGCCTGGGTGAAGCGGAAGATGTTGTCGACGAACAGGAGCACGTCCTGGCCCTGGTCACGGAAGTACTCGGCGGCGGTCAGACCGGCCAGTCCGACGCGCAGACGCGCGCCCGGCGGCTCGTTCATCTGGCCGTAGATCAGGGCGGTCTTCTTGATGACGCCGGACTCGCTCATCTCCAGGAACAGGTCCGTGCCCTCGCGGGTGCGCTCGCCCACGCCGGTGAACACCGAGGTGCCACCGTGCTGCATGGCCAGGTTGTTGATGAGTTCCATGATGATGACGGTCTTGCCGACGCCGGCACCACCGAACAGGCCGGTCTTGCCGCCCTTGATGTAGGGCTCCAGCAGGTCGATGACCTTTATGCCCGTCTCGAAGATCTCGGTCGTGCTCACGAGCTCGTCGAAGTGCGGAGCCTCGCGGTGGATCGGGTAGTAGCCCTCGACCTCGGGCATCGGCAGTCCGTCGACCGGCTCGCCCAGCACGTTCCAGATACGGCCGAGCGTGGAGGGACCCACGGGCATCATCATGGGCTTGCCTGTATCCACGACGTCCATGCCGCGGGTGATTCCGTCGGTGGAGGACATCGCGACGGCGCGTACCCGGTTGCCCTCGAGGTGCTGCTGCACCTCGGCGACCAGGGTGACCCTGCCGATCGGCGTATCCGCATCCACCTTGAGCGCGTTGTAGATCGCGGGGATCGACTCCGGTCGGAACTCAACGTCGATGACCGGGCCGATCACCCGGACGATTCGTCCGGTGTTCATAGGCGCTTCCTCTTCCTTCTTCATGTGCATCACGCGTCCTCGAGGGCGGCGGCGCCGCCGACGATCTCGGCGATCTCGTTTGTGATCGAAGCCTGACGGGCGCGGTTATAGCTGCGGGTCAGCGTGGTCACCATCTCGTTGGCGTTGTCGGTGGCCGACTTCATGGCCGTCCGGCGCGCGCCTTGCTCCGCGGCCGCCGATTCCATGAGCGCGCGGTAGATGAGCGTCTCCACGTACGTGGGTAGCAGGCGCTCGAGCACGCTTTTCGCATCCGGCTCGAAGATGTACTCGGGAGTGATGGGGTCTACTCCGGCATCGTCGACCTCGACGACGGCCTTCGCCACGGGCAGGAGCTCGTGGATCTCGGGCCGCTGCTCGGCGACGCTCTTGAAGCGGTTGAAGACGATCTCCACGCCATCGATCTCGCCTGCCGTGTACGCCTCGATCACATGCTCCGCGATCGAGCGCGCATCGGCGAACGTGGGCTTGTCGGAGATGTCCCGGTACGTGGCCATCGGCTCGACCCCGCGGTAGCGGAAGTACGAGACCGCCTTCTTTCCCACGGAGATGAGCGCCACCTCGACGCCCGCCTCCGTCTCCCGACCGATGATCTCCTCGGTCAGACGCAGGATGTTGCTGTTGAACGCGCCGCACATGCCACGATCGGACGTGATCGCGATGGCGACGATGCGTCGGCGCTCGGGATGAAGCTCCAGCAGCGGGTGGCTCACACCCGTCACGAAGCGGGCGACGTTCTCGAGCACCTCCATCATGGCCAGCGCATAGGGGCGCGCCGACTCGATGCGCTCCTGGGCCTTCTTGATCTTGGCGGTCGCCACCATCTCCATGGTGCGAGTGATCTGGCGCGTGCTGTCCATGCTCGAGATGCTCGCCTTGATGTCGCGGAGCGTCGCCATGGCTAGCCCTGAGCCTCCACGTCGAACGAGCTCGAGAACTCCTTGAGCGCGGCGACAAGAGAGGCCTTGATCTCATCGGAGATAACCTTCTCGACGGCGATCTTGACGCCGACCTCCGGGTGCACGCTCTCCATGAAGGCCAGGAACTCGTCGCGATAGCGCAGCACGGCGGAGACTGGGAGCGTATCGAGGAAGCCGTTGGTGCCGGCGAAGATCGCCATGACCTGCTTGTCGACCGAGAACGGCGCGTAACGGCCCTGCTTCGTGAGCTCGACGAGGCGGGCGCCTCGGTTGAGTGTGTACTGCGTGGACTTGTCGAGGTCCGAGCCGAACTGCGCGAAGGCCGCCAGCGAACGGTAGTTCGCAAGGTCGAGGCGCATCGTTCCGGCGACCTGCTTCATAGCCTTGATCTGTGCGTTACCGCCGACGCGAGACACCGAGATGCCGACGTTGATAGCGGGGCGGATACCCTGGAAGAACAGGTCGGTCTGCAGGAAGATCTGGCCGTCCGTGATGGAGATGACATTGGTCGGGATGTAGGCCGACACGTCACCGGCCTGGGTCTCGATGATCGGCAGAGCCGTGAGGGAACCGGCGCCTTCCTCGTCATTCATCTTGACCGCACGCTCCAGCAAGCGGCTGTGCAGGTAGAACACGTCGCCGGGGTACGCCTCGCGGCCCGGCGGGCGCCGCAGCGTGAGTGACATCTGGCGATATGCGACGGCCTGCTTGGAGAGGTCGTCGAAGATGCAGAGGACGTGGCGGCCGGGGTTCGTCTTGGACGCCGGTGCGCCGTTCGCGCCGGTGTACATGAAGTACTCGCCCATTGCCACGCCCGCGAGCGGCGCAATGTACTGCAGCGGAGCCGGGTCGGAGGCCGTCGCGGAGACCACGATCGAGTACTCCATGGCGCCGTGATCCTCCAGGCTGCGAACGACACCCGCGACGGTCGAGGCTTTCTGCCCGATCGCGATGTAGATGCAGATGACGTCCTGGCCCTTCTGGTTGATGATCGTGTCGATCGCCACCGCGGTCTTGCCCGTCTGGCGATCGCCGATGATCAGTTCGCGCTGGCCGCGGCCGATCGGGATCATGGCGTCGATGGCCATGATGCCCGTCTGCATCGGCTCGTGGACCGGTTTGCGCGAGATGACGCCCGGTGCCTTGAACTCGACGGGACGATAGCCGTCGGCCACGATCGGCCCGGCTCCGTCGATCGGGACACCGAGCGGGTTGACGACACGACCGAGCATCGCCTTGCCGGACGGGACTTCCACGATGCGTCCCGTGGTGCGGACAGTGTCGTTCTCCTTGATGAGCGACGTCTCGCCCAAGAGAACGGCGCCGACGTCATGCTCGTCCAAGTTGAGTGCCATGCCCATGACCGTGTGGCCGCCCTCGCCCACGAACTCGAGGAGCTCGCCTGCCATGGCACCCTTGAGCCCGTCGACATGGGCGATGCCGTCGCCGATGCTTATGACGCTGCCGACCTCGCGTACCTCGACGGACGACTTGAAGGACGCCAGCTGTGACTTGAGGACCTCGTCGATCCTGCTAGCTGTTATGTCCGCCATCTTGATTACTCACCTCCCGAAGCACTCAGGGTCGCGCGGACCTCGGCGAGCTGCGACGAGATCGATCCGTCGAGCACCCGGCCGGCGACCTTGATGACGATGCCGCCCAGGATCGACGCGTCGACCTGCTCGTGCAGGGTGACGGGTCGGCCGAGGGAGGCTGACAGTTTCTCAGACAGCTTGGTGCGCAGGGCCTCATCGAGCGGTATGGCGGTCGTGACCTCGGCCACGACGATGCCCCGTTCGCGCTCGGCGATCTCGCCGAAGATCCGCGCGACTTCCGACAGCGAGTCGGTCAGGTCACGAGAGACCAGCGTGGTGACGATCGCGAGGGCCTCGGGCGTCACGGACTCGCCGAAGATCTGGCGTAGGATGTCACGCTTCGCATCCGATGCGACCGAGGAGTCGGCCAAGGCCGCGCGTAGGTCGAGATGACCGCGCACCGCGCGGGCGACCTCGATCATGCTCGCCTCCGTGGCGTCCACAGAATCGGCGAGAGATGCGAGCTCGAACAGCGCGCGCGCGTAGCCCGCCGCGACGTCGCTAGTTCTCATTGAGCGCTCCAACCTCGGCCACGTACCGCTCGATCAGCTTGGCGTGGTCCTTGGCGCTCAGGGTCTCGCCGATCAGCTTGCCTGCCACCGCGACCGACAGGTCGGCCACAGAGCTCTGGAGCTCGGCGATGGCGGCTTTCTTCTCGGCCTCGATACCCTCGCGCGCCTTCACGAGCAGCGCCTGGGCATCCTCGTTGGCCTTCGCCATGATCTCGTTCTTCATGGTCTCGGAGATCTTGCGGCCCTGTTCGATGACCTTGGCGGCCTCGTGGCGCGCCTCGATCATCTGTGTCTTGTACTCCTCGAGCAAGCGCTCAGCCTCGATGCGCGTCGCCTCTGATGCCTCGAGCGACTCGCGGATCGTCTCCGAGCGCTTGTCCAGCATCTTCGTGATAGGCGGGAACGCGAACTTCGCCAGAACACCGAACAGCACGAGGAAGGACACCAGCGACACGATGACCTCATAGATCATCGTCTTTGCCGGCAGAATGACTTCCATGTGTCACACCCTCCTGAGTGGTCGCAAAACGTCGATTACTTCGCGCCCACGTTCATGAGGACGAATGCCAGAACGAAGCCGAGCAGCGCGATGGCCTCCGCGAGAGCCAGTGCGATGAACATCGTCGTCTGCAGACGACCAGCCATCTCGGGCTGACGAGCCATCGACTCGATGGTCTTGCCGCCGATCATGCCGATACCTATGGCCGGGCCGATAGCGCCCAGGCCGAACGCCAGACCCGCACCCAATGCTGAAAGCGAACCGATCACGACATCCTCCTTTAAGAGTCCCTGCGCGCCACCCGGAGCGGCGCTCACGTCACGCGAAACGAATGCTCACGGCCCTAACGGGCCGGTTGAACCCAGTGACTAGTGCTCGCCGGCGTGGAGAGCCCCGCCGATGTAGACCGCCGTCAGGATCGCGAAGACGTAGGCTTGGATGAACGCCACAAACAGCTCGAAGGCGTACATGACGATCTGCATGGCGATCGGCAGGAGGCCCATGACCTTGGCGACGCCGGGCGCTTGGAACAACAGCACGGTGAAGATAGAGAAGATGCCCAGGATCACATGGCCGGCGAACATGTTGGCGAACAGTCGCACGGACAGTGTCAGCGGGCGGATGAAGTGACTGATGAGCTCGAGGATCATCACGAACACGGCCAGTGGCCAGACCACGCCGGGAGGATAGAAGCTCTTGAGATAGCCCCAAGCGCCATGCTTCCGGATCCCGATGGCGTTATACACGATGAAGACCACGAGGGCCCACGTCACCGTCGTGCCCATGGTGCCAGTGCCCGGCTTGAATCCGGGGATGAGCCCGATCAGGTTGTTGAACAGGATGAAGAAGAAGATCGTCCCGATGAAGGGCAGGAACCCCTTCCCCTCGGGTCCCATCACGTCCACGACGACGTTGTCGCGGATGAACTCCAGGCCCATCTCGGCGACGTTACCGATGCCCTTCGGCACCATGCTGAGCCGGCGGCTCGCGACGAGGAAGAAGACGAGAGTCAGGACGAATGCGATGAGCAGGAAGAACATGTAGTTCGTGAGCGGCAACCCTGGGATCTTGTGTGATCCGAGCTCGAAGAGCAGCTCGTTCACCTTCTCGCCGAGACCTGACACCTGCCTATCAACCTCCCTATCGGACCGTCGGGGCGGACCGCCGGCCGAGCGTGAACAGCTCGACGACGATCATTACGAAGAAGCCGATGACCAAGCCGACCCCGAAGGGGACGAGCCCGGGGCGGATCCACAGGTAGTAGCTCAGGAGCGTGACGACCGCGATCCCCATGCGGATGACGAGCGCGACTGCGACGCGGGCGAAGCCGATCTCCGGGTCCTCGGGCGTCATCATGCGCGCGCTGGCCCTGGAGAACAGGAGAAGGCCGATACCCAGGCCCAGCCCCAGCAATCCGGCAACGATCGGGTTTGCGAGTACGGCACCAGCGGTGCCGATTGCGTTGGAGGCGCTCAGTTTCCCGGATCCCTTCGCGATGCCCCTTGAGAGAGTCCCGGGTCCCATGACAGCTGACACGCGGCCCTAGGGGCCCCCGGAAGCGTGCCAATCCTATAACAAGGCAGGAGGTGGGGCAAGCAATCGCGAATATATAACAGTCGCGCCTAGTCGCCGTGCGTGTGAGCGGCGTCGAACAGGCCGAGCCATTTGGCCATGACGCCCGAGAGCGCGGCCAGCACCGCGAAGACGACCCACTTCACGAGCGACGGCACGAAACGCATCGCATAGCCCCCCGCCGCCAGAGCCCCCGACCACGCGTAGATGATCAGCACGGTCTGACGCTGGTTGAACCCGCGGCCGAGCAGCCTGTGATGGATGTGCCCATCGTCAGCCTCCTGGATGGGACGGCCGAATCGGGTCCGCCTGATGATCGCGGAGAACGTGTCGAAGACCGGGACCCCGATGATCAGCAGCGGCACGACCAGAGTGATCGCCGCTGTCGACTTCATGACGCCGGACAGCGACATGGTGGCCAGCGCGAAGCCGAGCAGCATCGCACCGGAGTCGCCCATGATGATCGACGCGGGGTTGAAGTTGTAGCGCAGGAACCCCACGCACGCACCGATCAGGACCGCTGCGAGGGCCGCCGCCACGAGCTGGTTGTTCTCGCGCGCGAGAATGAGGAACGAGGCGGCCGCGATCGCGGAGATGCCCGCGGCCAACCCGTCCAGCCCGTCGATGAGATTGATCACGTTGGCGAAGCCCACGATCCACAGTAGCGTCACCGGGTAGCTCAGCAGGCCGAGCATGAACAGGCCTCCCGAGAAGGGATCGCCCACGAACTCGACGCGCAGGCCTGCTGCTATTGGCAGAGAAGCAGCCAGGATCTGACCAGCCAGCTTCCATCCCGGGCTGATGACGTAGATATCGTCGAGAACGCCCACCACGAAGATCACCACGCCGCCCGCCATGGCGCCGGCCAACGGCAATCCGCCCTCGTGCAGCACGGGCCACCAACCGCCGAACGCCTCGCCGAGGAACTGGGCCAGCAATGCCGTGGCGATACCCGCGAAGATGGCGATCCCACCAAGACGCGAGATGGCGTGCTCGTGCACTTTGCGGCCGCCCGGCAGGTCCAACAGCCCCCATCGCGTGGTCCAGGATCGGACCAGGGGCGTTGCGGCCAATGTGACCACCGCCGCGATCGCCATCAGGAACCCGAAGTGCTGGATGCTCACAGGCCCCTCACGCCTCCGCGGGGGCCGGAGGGACCCTGCGCGGTACGATGCCCGCCTCGCCCAGCAGTTCGGCGGAGAGCGGGTCGGGATAGGGCTCTCCGTACACGATGTCGGTGACGCCGGCGTTGATGAGGATCTTGGCGCATAGCGAGCATGGCTCGTGGGTGGTGTAGATGGTCGAGCCTTCGATGGCGATCCCGTGCAGCGCTGCTTGGATGACGGCGTTCTGCTCGGCGTGGATGCCCCGGCACAGCTCGTGATGGGTGCCGGACGCGATGCCGCGCTGTTCGCGCAGGCATCCCACCTCGGCGCAATGCTTCAACCCGCGGGGAGTCCCGTTGTACCCGCTGGCCAGGATCCGGCGGTCCTTGACGAGCACGGCGCCGGTGTGACGGCGCAGACACGTGGAGCGTCCCGCGACTTGTGTCGCGATGGCCATGAAATACTCGTCCCATGACGGGCGTGTGGTCTCGATGTCTCTTCACCTGCGTTCGTCGTCGGTCGTGCCACCAGCAGCACGCTGCGAGCCATGGCGGCTACTTGGTGCCGAACAGCCGATCGCCAGCGTCGCCCAGGCCAGGCACGATGTACCCGTGGTCGTTGAGATGGCTGTCCATGGCACAGGCGTAGATCTTGACGTCCGGCGCCGCCGCAGCCACGGCCTTGATGCCCTCGGGCGCGGCGATCAGCACGAGCAGCCGGATGTTACGGGCGCCGCGCGCCTTGAGGAACTCGATGGCCGCAGCGGCGGAACCGCCGGTGGCCAGCATCGGATCGACGATCATGACGTCGCGCTCCCCGATATCCGCGGGAAGCTTGCAATAGTACTCGACGGGCTTGAGCGTCTCAGGATCCCGGTACAGTCCGATGTGACCGACACGAGCTGCGGGGAGCAGCTCCAGGATGCCCTCCACCATTCCGAGACCTGCGCGCAGGATCGGGATGACGGCGACCTTCTTGCCCGCCAACACCCACGTCGTGGTCTCGGTGATGGGCGTTGTGACCGTGGTCTCCGCCAGCTGGAAGTCGCGCGTCGACTCGAACGCCATGAGCATGGCCAATTCCTTGACGAGCTCCCGGAACACCTTGGAGCCCGTCCTCACATCGCGGAGGATCGACAGCTTGTGCTGGATGAGCGGGTGCTCCATCAACACGACGTTGGCCGGGACCTGGTCCATGCTCATCCTCGCCTTTCTTGGTCGTCTGGGGTCGCTCGGGCGTGACACGGATCGCGAACGCGCTACAGTTCGGGATAGAGCGGGTGTGCCGCCAGAAGCCCGGCGACCTTGGCCCTGACGCCGTCGAGGACGGCTTCGTCATCTCGTCCGAAGATGGCCGTGGCGACCAATTCGCCCACCAGCCGCGCGTCGGCCTCATCGAAGCCGCGCGTGGTCATCGCGGGTGAGCCGATCCTCACGCCGCTCGTGACGAACGGCGACTGCGGGTCGTTGGGGATCGCATTTTTGTTACAGGTCATGCCGCACGCTTCCAGCAGATGTTCGGCGTCCTTGCCGGTGATGTTCGCGGGCGTGAGGTCCACCAGCATCAGGTGGTTGTCCGTGCCCCCGGACACGAGCCGCAGGCCGCGCTCGACCATCGCCTCGCCCATCACCCGGGCGTTGATGACGACTTGGTCGATGTAGGTCTTGAACTGCGGCTGCATGGCCTCGCGGAACGCGACCGCCTTGGCTGCGATGATGTGCTCGAGCGGACCGCCCTGAAGTCCCGGGAACACGGCTTTGTCGATAGCGGCAGCGTGCTCGGCCTTGCACAGGATGAAGCCCGAGCGCGGTCCTCGCAACGTCTTGTGTGACGTGGATGTCACGAAGTCCGCGTACGGCACCGGCGACGGATGTGCGCCCGTGGCCACGAGGCCCGCGATGTGCGCCATGTCGACCATCAGGTAGGCGTCGATGGACTTCGCCACCGCGGCGAATCGCTCGAAGTCGATGGTGCGAGGGTAGGCGCTCGCGCCCGCGATGATCATCTTGGGCCGGTGCTCCTTGGCGAGGCGCTCGACCTCTTCGTAGTCGATGGTCTCGGTCTCGGGATCCAGTCCGTAGGCCACGATGTTGAACCACTTGCCGGAGAAGTTCACAGGCGAGCCGTGAGTGAGGTGCCCGCCATGCGCCAGGCTCATGCCCATGACCGTGTCGCCCGGGTCCAGCATCGCGAAGTAGACGGCCATGTTGGCCTGCGCGCCGGCGTGCGGCTGCACGTTGGCGTGCTCGGCGCCGAACAGCTCACAGGCCCGGTCGCGCGCGATGTTCTCCACCACGTCGACCTTCTCGCAGCCGCCGTAGTAGCGCTTGCCGGGCAGTCCCTCGGCGTACTTGTTGGTCAGCACGGTGCCGGCGGCTTCGAGCACCGCGAGCGACGTGAAGTTCTCGGATGCGATGAGCTCGATGGTGCCGCGCTGCCGCTCGAGCTCGGCGGTGCAGGCGTCGGCGACTTCGGGGTCGCTCACGTTCAGGTAGCGGAATGCCATGTGCTTCTTACAGCCCCTTCCCCTGTCGTTCGTCGTCTCATGTGCTGCCGTGCGATACCCGCCGATGCGACTAGCGGCCGCCGCCGTTCTCGATGTCGCTGATGCCCTCGACCCGGCGCTCATGGCGCCCGCCTTCGAACGGCGTGGCCAGGAACGTGTCCACGATCTCGAACGCGGTGGGCTCGTCGGTGTAGCGTCCCGCGAGCGTGATCACATTCGCGTTGTTGTGCGACCGGGCCATCCGGGCGAACTCGGGGTCGATGACCTGCACGGCGCGAACACCGTGCACCTTGTTGGCCGCGATCTCCATGCCGAGCCCGGAACCGCAGACCAGCACGCCGAGATCCGCTTGGCCCGTCGCCACGGCGCGGCCCACCTGCAGCGCGTATGCCGGATAGTCGACCGCCTCCTCAGAGTGCGTGCCGACGTCGGTGACGGCGTGGCCCTCGGCGATGAGGTGTTCCTTGACGCGCTCCTTGAGCGCGAACCCCGCGTGATCAGAGCCGATGTGTAGACGCATGCCGACCCCTCGATCCGCAGGTGGACGAAGACCTCCGAGATTGTATCGCAACGGCCCGCCGGGGGCGGGCCGTTGCCGGTGCTAGTTACCCAGGCCCTTCGCGGCTGCTAAGACGTCCTCGTCGGGGATCGCCCCCTGCCGCTTGATCACCGGTTCGGGACCCGTGCAGTCCACGATCGTCGAATGGACCCCGTGGTGTGTCTCGCCGCCGTCGAGCGTGAGGTCCGCGGCAGCGATGATGCGCGGCTCGAGCTCCTCGAACCTGCTGGGAGCCGGATTGCCCGAAGTGTTGGCGCTCGTGGTGATGATGGGGCCGCCGGACGCGCGGATGAGCTCCTGCACGACCTCGTGGTCCGGGCAGCGAAGCGCCACGGTGTTGCGCTCGTCGCGGAAGTCGCGACCGACCTTGTCGGAAGCGTTGACCACCAGTGTGATGGCGCCGGGCCAGAACGCCCTCGCAAGGTTGTGAGCGTACTCGGGAACGTCGACACCGTAGGTGTCGAGCGCGTCCTCGGTCTCGACCAGCCAGGGCAGAGGCTTGCTCTTGGAGCGCATCTTGATGTCGATGATCTCCTGCGGACCGATGCACGATGTCGCCGCGGCGCCGATGCCATATACGGTCTCCGTGGGGAAGACGACGATCCCGCCGTCTCGAAGCACCGTCGCCGCGAGGTTTATCGCCTCTGCGGAAGGAGCCTCCGGATCGATGTGGATGACCTTGCTCATCGCGATCACACCCTTCGTGTCCGTCCGGCAGCGAGCCTGTCGCGGCCGGTCAGGTCCGGTCGGACCTCACAGTCTTCATACCACGAGGCCATGATCCTCACAGCACTTTTCACGCGATCGGTGTCCAGTTCCATCAGAAGAACACCGCCGGGTCTCAGCCATGCGCACGCGTCATCGATGATGCGGCGTGCGACGGCCAGTCCGTCGGGACCTCCGTCGAGCGCGAGATGCGGCTCGAAGGCGGCCACTTCGGCGGGCAGGGCGGGCATATCGCCGCTCGGGATGTAGGGCGGATTGGCGACGATGACATCGACGCTGCCCTTCAGCTCGGCTGCCAGCGGTGCGAACAGGTCGCCGGTCAGGATAGTCACGCGGTCAGCGACGCCGGCACGCTCGGCGTTGGCGCGCGCGACGGCCGCGCTGGCCGGTGAGATCTCCGTCGCGAAGACGGTCACGTCGGGCCGCTCGAAGGCCAGGCAGACCGCGACGGCGCCGGAGCCGGTGCACAGGTCGATCGCCACGCCGCCCCGCGGCAGCGCCTTGAGCGCTTCGTCGACCAGGACCTCGGTCTCCGGACGGGGGATGAACACGCCGCTCTCGACTTTGAGCACGAGATGCCGGAACGCGACCTCGCCTGTCACATACTGAAGAGGCTCACCCTTGGCGCGGCGCTCGATGCTCGCGCGGAACGTGGCGCGCTCGGCGGGTGTCAGGGGCTGGTCGAAATGGGCGTACAGCTCGATGCGGGACAGTCCGGTCGCCGCGGACAGCAGCCACTCGGCCGAGCGGCGCGGGTTCTCGACACACGCTCGCTCGAAGTACCCGACCGTCCAGTCCAGCGACTCGCGCACCGTCCAGACGCGATCGGCCGCCATATCCCTACACGACCGCCTTGAGCCGCTCGGCCCGCTCGGCCGCCGCAAGTCCCTCGACGAGCGCGTCGACCTCGCCCGCCATGACCGCCGGGATGTTGTGCACCGTCAGCCCGATGCGATGATCGGTGATCCGGTCCTGTGGGTAGTTGTACGTGCGGATCTTCTCGGCACGGTCGCCGCTGCCGATCTGGCTGCGGCGCTGGGCGCCGAGTTCCGCCTGCTGCCGCTCGAGCTCGACCTCGTAGAGGCGGGCGCGAAGCACCCGCATCGCCGCCTCCTTGTTCTGGAGCTGCGACTTCTGGTTCTGCGACTGCACCACCGTGCCCGTCGGCAGGTGGGTGATGCGCACCGCGGAGTCCGTGGTGTTGACCGACTGGCCGCCGGGACCGCTCGAGCGGTACACGTCGATGCGCAGGTCGCCGGGGTTGACGGTGATCTCCACCTCGTCCGCCTCGGGAAGGACCGCCACGGTCGCCGTCGACGTGTGGATACGACCCTGGGATTCAGTCGCCGGCACACGCTGCACGCGGTGCACTCCCGACTCGAACTTCATCTTCGCGTAGACACGACGCCCCTTGATGCGGAACGAGACTTCCTTGTAGCCGCCCGTCTCCGACTCGCTCACGTCGATGTCCTCGTGCTTCCACTTCTGCAGATCGGCGTAGCGGGTGTACATGCGGTAGAGGTCACCGGCGAACAGCGCTGCCTCGTCACCACCGGCGCCCGCGCGGATCTCCACGATGATGTCGCGGTCGTCGTTGGGATCGCCCGGCAGCATCATGACCTTGATGGAGTCCTCGAGAGGCTCGATCTTGCTCTCGAGCTCACGGGCCTCCGCGAGCGCGAAGTCGCGCATGTCGGCGTCGGGCTCCTCGCGCACCATCTCCCGGGCGGAGTCGATACCGTCGAGCACATCGAGGTACTCACGGACCTTGTCGGCCAGCGGCGCCTGCTTGGACTGCTCCCGCGCCAGGCGCGTGTACTCCTTCTGGTCACCCATGACGGCCGTGTCGGCAAGCCGCGCGGTGAGCTCATCGTAGGAGCCGAGTATCTGCTGGAGCTTCTCTCGCATGAGCATGATCGGTCAGGTCCTTAGGTGTGGGATGCGGGTGCGACGGTCAGTCTAGCATGGTGACCTGTCAGCCCGGGTCGCCGCACAGAGTGCAGCCGGGGCGCTTCGGCACCTCGCCGACGGACAGGTCGAAGGTCGAGAAGTCGCCGAACATCAGACGCCCCGCGAGCGTGTCCCCGTAGCCGATCGCGAGCTTGATCGCTTCTATGGCCTGCATGCATCCGATCACACCGGCCACCGGGCCGAGCACCGGGGGACGGCGGCCGGACGGGTCGGGCGCCGGGGCCTCGGGGAAGACGCAGCGGTAGCACGCGGCGTCAGGCCCGGGCACGATCGTCATCACCTGTCCGAAGTAGCCACCGATCCCGGCCTCCACCACTGGAACGCCCGCTCGCCAGCAGGCATCGGAGACCACGTAGCGCGTCTGGAACGTGTCCGATGCGTCCAAGACGATGTCCCAGCCCGCCACGATGTCGGGGGCGCTCACCTCGTCGACGCACGCGATCACAGGCACAGCGAGCGTGTCCGGGTTCACCGCGCGCACGACCGCCGCCGCCGCGACCGCCTTCGACTCTCCCACGTCCGCCATCGTGTAGAGCGTCTGACGGTGGAGGTTGGACAGGTCGACGGTGTCGCTGTCGACGATGCCGATACGGCCGATACCCGCTCCGGCGAGGTAGCGGATGGCCGGAGACCCGAGCCCTCCGGCACCGATGACCAGGACCGAGGCCTCCGCGAGCAGCTGCTGCCCACGGCTCCCGAAGCCCGGCAGCCCGAGCTGCCGGTCGTATCGCTCCATCCGCTCCGGCGTCATCTCCATCGCACAGACAGCTCCTTCACCGCGCACACGATCACGTCCGGACACGGTCGTCCGCCGATCGAGTCCGGTCAGGTCAGCTGCTCGGGGTCCGCCGCGACCGCTGACGCCGCCTCCGCGGCCTCTTCGCAATCGATGACGGGCTGCATCGCGGCCACCGCGACCTCGACCATCGAGTCGTCCGGCTCAGCCGTGGTGAGGCGCTGCAGCTGCATACCGGGCCACAGCAGCGTCTTGACCACCGGGTTCTCGGAGTGGTTACCCGCCCACTTGACGGTTATCTCGTACGCGAGGCCGGCCACGAGCGGCAGCAGCAGGATACGGCTGCCGATGCGCCACCACAGGTTGGGCGAAGGCACGAGCGAGAACACGACTATCGCCACGACCATGACCATCAGCAGGAACGACGTGCCGCAGCGCATGTGCAGCGTCTCGAAGCGCTGGATGTGCTCCGAGTCGAGCGGCAGACCATGCTCGTATGCGTGGATCGTCTTGTGCTCGGCGCCATGATAGGAGAACACGCGCTGGATGTCGGACATCCGTCCGATCCCCCATATGTACGCGAAGAAGATGAGCACGCGGATAAGTCCGTCCACGAGGTTCCACCACACCGAGTGGCCCTTCGGCCCGAGCCACGCGAGCACAGGCACGCCGTGCGTCCCGAGATAGCCCAGCCCGTTGGTGAGCAGCGCCGGCAGCACGATGAACACGCCGACCGCCAGGAAGACGCCGATCACCATCGTCCAGCCGATCTCCTTGGACGACAGCTGCTCCTCCTCGGTCTCGCCCGCGAAGGACGCCGAGATGGCGAACGCCTTCATGGCAAGGGCGAGGGTCTCGTACATGGCCCACACACCGCGGATGACCGGCCAGCGCAGCCACGACTTCTTTCCCACCGTCGAGACGAGGTCGTGCGACTCCACATGGATCTCGCCGTCGGGCTTGCGAACGGCCACCGCCCAGTTGAGCTTGCCGCGCATCATGACGCCCTCGAGGAGGGCCTGGCCGCCGATATGCGTGTGCTTGAGAGGCGTCGCCGCCGATGTGTCAGTCACGTCTGGGTGCCTTCGGGTAGGGGTCGCCGCACGTCATCTTGCCTTCGGGACACGGTCCGCGACGGCAGGCCGCGCCGGCGTCCACGAAGATGTACGGGGCTGTCGGCTCGGCGAGCTCGAGCATCTTGAGGGCGACTTCGCGGATCTCCCACTGCGCGCGCTTGCAGATGCGCAGCTCGAAGAAGTGCAGCAGCTCCCTGACGTTCATGGTCACGACGATCTTCGTCTCCATCGCGTTCGGGAGCAGGTAGCGCGCATCCTCCGGGGCAACGCCCGAGTCGAGCAGCGCCCGGTACGCTAGGAACGCCTCGCCACAAGCGTTGAGGAACAGCTCCCTGGCCTCGGGGTCGGCGTAGACCTCCGGCGGCACGATGAACGCGGGATCGTCATACGAGACGTACCGCTGGGACTGCTGGTTGTAGCTCGCGAGGCGGTGGCGGACCAGCTGGTGCGTCATCGCCCGAGAGACACCGTCGATCGCGAACGTGTAGCTCGCGTGCTCGAGCGTGGAGGTGTGGCCGGAGCTGATGACAGTCTTGAGCACGCTGTGCACGGACTTCTCGGTCATGGTCTCGAGCAGGTCGGCCGCGCCGACCGGCGCGTAGCACAGGCGCGCGGCGGCGGCGATCGCCCGTTCCGGTTCAGGAGTGTGATTCAGGAGTCTGACGTCCATGCCATGGGCCTTCCTGCGGCGGGCCGGGTGAAAGGAGAGGGGCGGGCACGAGTGCCCGCCCCTCCATCATAGCAACTGCGACCTCGGGGACCTCGCCTACTCGGCGGTCTCCTCGGTGGAGGCGTCGGTGGCGGGCTCGTCGGCGACGGCGGTCTCACCACTCGCGTCAGCGGCACCGGACTTGACGGCGGACTTGACCTCGGCACGGGCGGAGCGCTCGGCCTTCTTCGCGTCCTTCTCGGCACGCACCGAGCGGGCGGCCAGGGCGGCCTCCTCGGCTGCCTTCACGCGAGCTTCCTTCTCGGACTTCTCCTTGGCGGCCACGGACTCGGCCGCGTTGCCGAACTTGTTCGAGAAGCGCTGCACTCGTCCGCCGGTGTCGACGAACTTCTGCTTGCCCGTGTAGAACGGGTGGCACTCGGAGCAGAGCTCGACGTTGAGCTCGGGCTTGGTGGAGCGGGTGGTGAACGTCGCGCCGCAGGAGCAGCGAACCTTGGACTCTACATAGTCCGGGTGGATTCCAGAGCGCATGAGCGTATACCTCCAGTTGGGACGCGCACGGTTTCCGACCGGGCGCTTGAAGTCAGGCGAGGAATACTAGCACACGCCGTGCCGCGACGGCAAAGCCGGATCAGCGCCGCCGGGTCCGGCGGATTGGCCAAACCGGCCGAAACCCCGTATGCTGCACCAACGCCTCGCGCCGCCCTCCGCGGCCGCGAACACCCAAGGCTCGGTCATCCTTCGCTCACTTCCATGTGGCTGACGGATCGCTCCGCGTCTGCCACATGGCGCGCCAGACATGCGCGCCGCGAAGGAGAGCACTCTTGAGTTTTGACAATCTTGGTCTCGAACCACGCCTGCTTCAGGCCGTGGCGTCCATGGGCTATACCGCCCCGACCCCGATCCAGTCCGGGGCCATCCCGCTCGTGCTGAGCGGCTGCGATGTGGTCGGTTGCGCGCAGACCGGCACGGGCAAGACGGCGGCGTTCGTGCTCCCGACCCTCCAGAACATCTCGGCTAAGCCGGGCGGACCCCGCGCCCTCGTGGTCACCCCGACTCGGGAGCTGTGCCTGCAGATCGTGGAAGTCGCCACCGCCGTAGGTCGGCACACCCGTCACCGCGTCGGCGCCGTCTACGGCGGTGTCGGCTACGAGCCGCAGCGCAAGGCGATCCGTCGCGGCCTCGACATGCTCGTGGCGACCCCCGGTCGCCTGCTCGACCTCGCCGGCCAACGCGACGTCGACCTCAGCCACGTCGAGGTGCTCATCCTCGACGAGGCGGACCGCATGCTCGACCAGGGCTTCTGGCCCGATGTTCGCCGCATCATCGCGCTGCTTCCCAAGGACCGTCAGACGCTGCTGTTCTCGGCGACCATGACGCCCGATGTCCTCAAGATCATCGGCGACACACTGAGGGCGCCGCAGCGCATCGACGTGGCGCCGCCGAACCGCCCCATCGAGGCTATCGAGCAGTCGGTCTTCCCTGTGGCCGGCACGCAGAAGAACGACCTGCTCACCACAATCATCAAGCAGCAGGGGCTCGAGCGCGTCCTCGTCTTCACGCGCACCAAGCACCGGGCCGACCGCGTCGCCGCGACGCTCGGCGCCGCCGGCATCCGCTCCGCGGCCATCCACGGCAACCGCAGCCAGTCCCAGCGCGTCAGGGCCCTCGACGAGTTCAAGCGCGGGCACTGCAAGGTGCTCGTGGCGACCGACATCGTCTCGCGCGGAATCGACGTGGAGGGAATCAGCCACGTCATCAACTACGACCTCCCCAACGTGCCCGAGGACTACGTCCATCGCATCGGCCGTACAGCACGCGCGGGCAAGAGCGGGATCGCGTTCTCCCTGCTTGCTCCCGAAGACCACGAGCAGCTCCGGGACATCGAGAAGACCATCGGGTCGGTCATCGTGTGCGAGGACCTGCCCGGCTTCCACTACCGCGACCATCGCATCGTGCCGGATCCCCAGCGACCCGCGGTGGCCGTGAAGATCCAGGGACAGTCCAAGCGCCCGACAGCCGGCTCGGGGCAGCGCGGCAACCGCCGCGGCGGTAACGGGCGCTCGGGCAACCGCTAGACGCCCAGCACCCATGAAGGGCCCCGGTGACTCGCGTCCCGGGGCCCTTCATGGGTGCACCTGCGCTCCGCGGCGCTCCCCGTCGTCGGTCACGACCCCGATGATCACTGGGCTCGTGGCCGCCTTCACCCGGAGAGAGTAGACTCGCACGACCCGCCAAAGACACGTCATTGGAGCGGTACGCGATGGCCAGAGTGCTCTTCATGACCCCGCCGTACGACTGCTGGGGGGTCCAGGTGATCGGTACGTGGCCTCCGCTGCACCTCGCCTACCTTGCGGGTGCCGCCATCGACGCCGGCCATGAGGCCCGTATCTACGACGCGATGAACGCGAAGCACTCGTTCGAAGACGTCCGCTCGGAGATCGAGCGCTACCGGCCGGACCTCGTCATGACGCTCGACTACCTGCCGGTCACTGGAGCCATCAGCACCGCGACGGTCCCGGCGGCGCTGGAGGTCCTGAAGATCGCCAAACAGGTGGACTCGAACATCGTCACGCTCCTCGGAGGACCTCACCCCTCGTTCATGTACGACGAGATCCTTGGTGATGATGACAACCGAGTCGACTTCATCCTGAGAGGCGAGTCCGAGCGGACGCTCCAGGAGCTGCTCGCGGCACTCCCTGATGGCACAGGCGACGAGGTGAGGGGCGTCGTCTACCGGGTGGGCGATGAGGTCGTCGCCAATCCCCGGCAGCCCCACATCACCGACCTCGACACTCTCGATCCCGCCTGGCACCTGCTGGACTGGGACGACTATCACTACAATATCGAGCCGTGGGGCCGGATGGCGTCAGTGCTCACGTCGCGCGGTTGCGATATGGGGTGCGCTTTCTGCAGTCAACGCCTCTTCTGGCGCGGGGACTGGCGCGGCCGGGATCCGCTCAAGGTCGTCGCTGAGATGCGACACCTGGTCGACGAGTACAAGATCGAGTTCATAACGCTCATCGACGCATATCCCACAAAGGACAGGCGTCGGTGGGAACAACTCCTCGACCTGCTGATCGAGGCCGACCTGGGCGTCTCCCTTCTCATCGAGACGCGCGTCGAGGACATCATCCGCGACGAGTACATCCTGCCCAAGTACCGCAAGGCCGGCATCATCCACTGCTACTTGGGCGCTGAGAGCGGCGACGACGACCTGCTCGCCAGCCTCAACAAGGGCTCCGACATCGGGATGAACAAGCGGGCTGTCGACCTTCTGCGGGCTGCCGAGATCATGAGTGAGGCGTCCTTCATGATCGGGTTCCCGACAGAGACCTGGGACTCGGTCCGCGCCACGATCGACGCCGCGCTGGACCTCGACCCCGACATCGCCGTGTTTCCTGTGCTGACCCCGATGCCCTTCACTCCCATCCATGGGAAGATGAAGGACCGCATCCGGGTGTTCGACTACTCCTTGTACAACTTGGTCACGCCCATCATCGAGCCGTACGAGATGTCGCTCGACGACGTTACCCGAGCACTCGGCCTGTGCTACATGACCTTCTACAGCCACAAGATGCGCGAAGTCCTCGCGCTCGAGGACGGCTTCAAGCGCCGCTACATGCTGAGCGCCTTCACGCAGATGATGAAGGACTACGGCGAGCGCTTCGACTTCCTGGGCGCCG
>JANYJF010000048.1 GCA_025361885.1 Coriobacteriia bacterium | reverse complement strand
TCGTAGAGTGCAAGAGTATAAGCGGGCTTGACTGCGAGACCTACAAGTCGAGCAGATAGGAAACTAGGCTCTAGTGATCCGGCGGCTCAGAGTGGAATGGCCGTCGCTCAACGGATAAAAGGTACTCCGGGGATAACAGGCTGATCCTCCCCAAGAGTCCACATCGACGGGAGGGTTTGGCACCTCGATGTCGGCTCATCGCATCCTGGGGCTGTAGTAGGTCCCAAGGGTATGGCTGTTCGCCATTTAAAGCGGTACGCGAGCTGGGTTTAGAACGTCGTGAGACAGTTCGGTCCCTATCCACCGTGGGCGTAAGAGACTTGAGCGAGGCTGTCCCTAGTACGAGAGGACCGGGATGGACGAACCTCTGGTGTACCAGTTGTCATGCCAATGGCACCGCTGGTTAGCTACGTTCGGTCGGGATAACCGCTGAAAGCATCTAAGCGGGAAGCCCATCGCAAGATGAGGTCTCTCACTGGGTAACCAGGTAAGACCCCTCGTAGACTACGAGGTTGATAGGTCGCAGGTGTAAGCGCAGCAATGTGTTCAGCCGAGCGATACTAATCGGTCGAGGTCTTGATCTTCTATTCAGCGTTCTCTCAATCGCTATGCAGCTCCCAGGGTGCGAGGCGCAAGCTTCGTCGCTGGCACGAGCATTGAAAAGCGAATACGCGCCCATCCGGCGCTTCCTCGGAGCCGTCGGATGTGTTCAGTGGCTATGGCGGAGGGGGTACACCCGATCCCATTCCGAACTCGGAAGTTAAGCCCTCCAGCGCCGATGGTACTGTCGGTTTAGCCGATGGGAGAGTAGGACGCTGCTGAACACATCCGACGGCTTCGGCGTTTCCGGAGTTGGCGCGTCGCTTGCTCGTGGTAACATGACCTTTCTGGTCAGGATTATGATAGAATCCCGAATCACGATAGGACTCGCCGGTAGCGCCCTTCGCGGGGAGCCGGGGGTGCGAGAAGAAGGAGGCTTCCACATGGAGGAGCGCGTTCAGGAGGTACTCGACAAGATCCGGCCCGCACTGCAGGCGGACGGCGGCGACGTCGAGTTCGTTGCTTTCGAGGCCGGCGTGGTCAAGGTCAAGCTCGTCGGCGCATGCGCCGGCTGTCCGATGTCGCAGCTCACGCTGGCTAACGGCGTCGAACGTGTGTTGAAGCAGGAGATCCCCGAGGTCGAGCGGGTCGAGGCCGTCTAGCCTCTCCGAGCGATCCCGATCACCGAAGAGCGTCGCGTGCGGGTCACGCGGCGTTCTTCGGTTGTCAAGGGCGTTCCGTCTGGTCGGCGCGACCGTTCGGTAGGGAGCCCATGCCGTTGGGCCTTGCGGTCATTGACGCACAATATGTGGGGTCCTAGACTAGCGGAGCGCAACATGTTGTACCGAGACCGGGCAGGTAGGTGGGCCTGTCAGACCCGGCCGGTACCGTGTGTGTGCGCGGTATGCACGGACGCTGAGGAGGGACCTTACCAATGGCCGAGACCGGCAACACCACGACCTATTCGCGCATCATCGACGAGACGCTGTCGCCCAACTCGTTGAAGGTGCTGCAGAGACGCTACCTGCTCAAGGACCCCGACGGGACGCCTGTCGAGAAGCCTTCGGACATGTTCGTCCGTGTCGCTGAGAACATAGCGGCGGCCGACGCGGCGTACGGAGTCGATGCGGCCGGAATCGCGGAGACCGCGAACGACTTCTATGACCTGATGACGAGCCTGGACTTCCTGCCTAACTCGCCTACCCTGATGAACGCGGGCAGAGAGCTGCAGCAGCTGTCCGCATGCTTCGTGCTGCCGGTGGCGGACTCGATGGACTCGATCTTCGGTGCGGTGCGTGACACCGCGATCATCCACAAGTCGGGAGGCGGCACCGGATTCAGCTTCTCTCGACTGCGGCCGGCCGGCGACCAGGTGCGAAGCACGCAGGGCGTGTCCTCCGGTCCCGTGTCGTTCATGCGCGTGTTCAATCAGGCCACCGAGGCCGTCAAGCAGGGCGGCACGCGACGCGGCGCTAACATGGGTGTTCTTCGGGTGGATCACCCGGACATCCTGAGCTTCATCAAGTGCAAGCTCGACGGTGACTTCGCCAACTTCAATATCTCGGTCGCTGTCACCGAGCGCTTCATGGAGGCGGTCAAGGCGGGCACCTCGTACGAACTGATCAATCCGCGCGGCGGGGAGGTTGCGGGAGAGTACGACGCCCGCGAGGTGTACGAACTGATCGTCGATATGGCCTGGGCGAGCGGCGACCCCGGGATCATCTTCATAGACCGGATGAACCGGGATAATCCGACTCCTCGCCTCGGCGAGATCGAGTCGACGAACCCGTGCGGAGAGCAGCCGCTCCTGCCGTACGAGGCCTGCAACTTGGGCTCCGTCAACCTCTCCCGCTTCGTGACATACCGCGACGGCAAGCCAGACGTCGACTGGGACCGGCTGAGCGACATCGTCCACCGTGGCGTCCACTTCCTGGACAACGTGATCGACGTGAACAACTACCCGCTGCCGCAGATCGGCGAGCTCGCACGAGGAAACCGCAAGATCGGTCTTGGCGTCATGGGCTGGTCTGACCTGCTGATCATGATGGACATCGCCTATGACTCGGATGAGGCGGTCGCGCTCGGCGAGAAGGTCATGGGCTTCATCGAGGCCGAGGGGCATGGAGCGTCGGCTAAGCTCGCCGAGGCCCGGGGCGCGTTCCCGAACTTCGAGGGCTCGATCTACGACACGCCCGAGGGGGGCTCGATCCGCAACGCGACAGTGACCACCATCGCGCCCACGGGGACACTGTCGATCATCGCCAACTGCTCGTCGGGCATCGAGCCCCTGTTCGCGGTGAGCTACGTGCGCACCGTCATGGACAACGACCGGCTGGTCGAGGTCAACCCGATGTTCGAGGACATCGCGGTCAAGCAGGGCTTCTACGGGCGCGAGCTCATGGCCCTCATCGCGGAGCATGGTTCGGTCGCGGACATCGACGAGGTGCCGGAGGACGTTCGCCGCGTGTTCGTCACGGCGCACGACATAGAGCCGGTGTGGCACATCCGGATGCAGGCCGCGTTCCAGAAGTTCACGGACAACGCCGTGTCCAAGACCGTCAACTTCTCGCACACCGCCTCTCCGGCGGATGTCCGGGCCGTCTACGACCTCGCCTACGAGCTGGGCGTCAAGGGCGTGACGATCTATCGCGACGGGTCCAAGGACAATCAGGTCCTGTCCACCGGCAAGACCGGCAAGGCCGGCGCCCCGGACGAGGCGGAGGTTCGCCACGGCGAGATCGAGCCCAGGCCCCGTCCGGCGGTCACCATCGGGCGCACCGAGAAGATCAAGACCGGCTGCGGCAACCTGTACGTGACGATCAACGCGGACGAGCACGGGCTGTGCGAGGTGTTCACGCAGATGGGCAAGTCGGGTGGATGCGCCTCGTCGCAGTCGGAGGCGCTGTCGCGCATGATCTCAGTATCGCTGCGCGCGGGGGTCGACCCCGACGCGATCACCAAGCACCTCCGCGGGATCCGCTGCCCGAGCCCTGCATGGGCGCAGGGCGGCAAGGTGCTGTCGTGCGCGGACGCTGTGGGTATCGCCCTCGAGCATTTCTTGGAATGGCAGACGACCGGCGAGGCTCCCACGATGATCGCGAAGTCCCGGGACGGGCTGGACAACCTCGAGGGCGCTTGCCCCGAGTGCGGCGGCGCCGTGGAGCACGAGTCCGGCTGCATGGTCTGCCGCGCTTGCGGCTACTCGAAATGCGCATAGAGCGCGACGGGAGCTGATCAGCCGAATGGTCCTGTCAGACCGCAGCATCAAAGAGCAGTTGCTCGCCGGCCGCATCCGCTTGGAGCCGTGCGATCCCGATGACATCCAGCCGTCGAGTGTCGACCTGCACCTCGGCACCCGTTTCCAGGTGTTCCGCAACTCGCGGTACCCGTACATCGATCCCGCGATGGAGCAGTCGGGGTTGATGGAGCTGGTGGAGGCGTCCCGCGAGGACCCCTTCGTCCTGCATCCGGGCGAGTTCGTCCTCGGCGCCACGGTCGAGAGGATCGTGCTTCCCGATGACATAGTCGCGCGACTCGAGGGCAAGAGTTCGCTCGGGCGGTTGGGTCTGCTCATCCACTCCACGGCGGGCTACGTCGACCCGGGCTGGGACGGCACGCTGACGCTCGAACTGTCGAACGTGGCGAACCTTCCTATCGTCCTGACCCCGGGCATGGCGATCGGCCAGATATCATTCACACAGATGACCACCCCGGTGGAGCGCCCGTACGGCACGCCGGGCCTGGGCTCCAAGTACCAAGGCCAGGTCGACCCGACACCGAGCAAGAGCCACTTGACCCGTTAAGGATGCTTCCGAAGCTTCCGCGCGCATGCACCGGGCCCGCTACAACCCCATGGTCACCTTGCTCACGATGCTCGTCGGGACGAAGCCTGCAAGATACTTCCCGGTCGATGACTCCATGAACGGGAGCCAGCGCAGACGGCGGCGGATGTCCCGCGTCAGGCCTTCGACCGAGGCGGAATAGGCGGCTAGCACGTCGTCCGGCTCGGAGGCGGCGATAGCCTCGCCCGCTGCCAGGCCGGTGTGGATGGCGTAGGAGATCCCCTCGCCTGACGTGGGGGACATGAAGCCTCCCGCCTCCCCGGCGAGAAGGACTCGGCCATAGCCGGGGCGGGTGTCCGCGGTCGTGCGGAGATGCAGTGCCGCGCACGCCTCGCGCTTCAGGCTCTCGCCGAGCTGCGGCATCGAGCGGCGCAGCACGTCCAGGACTTGGTCCTGCTTGTCGCCAGGGCGCTTGGTCTTTGGATAGAACACGGAGCCGACGATCGCGACTTCGCCCTTGGGGACGACGTAGGCGTAGCCGAACTCGTCGCCGATGCCACGCATGTAGATGCAGTCGAAGAAGGGGTCGATCGCGCCCTCCAGGTGCACGTAGTCCTGCAGGGTCACATACGAGGACGCGGTCCCAATCCCAAGCGCGCGACGCACCGAGGAGCGCGCACCGTCGGCGCCGACGAGATTCGCGCAGGTCACGTCCACGGGGCCGTCCGAAGTGCGCAGCGTGACGGTCACGCCATCGGTGCGGGACGCGAAGGACACGAGCGGGCACAGCCCGATGACCTCCACGGACTTGGGCAGCAGGGAGACGAGCCAGTCGTCGAAGCCCGCGCGGTCGACGTTCACGAATCGCAGCTCGGTCGCCTTGCGGATACCACGGTCCCAGTCGACGTAGCGGAAGTTGACGTGCCGCGGCTCGAGTATGATGCCCTCGGGCAGCACGCCGAATGGCGCGAGATGCTTCTGTGTCAGCTCGTGCAGCATGCCGCCGCACGACTTGTCACGAGGGAGTGCCACGGAGTCCACCAGCAGGACAGAGCCTCGCCGCGAGGAGCCGAGCGCGGCCATCACCCCCGCGGGGCCGGCGCCGACCACCACCGTGTCGTAGGCATTCAGAGCGGGATGGGTGCCGTTCGCGTGTTGGTGCACTTCGGTCGGGCTCCTTCGCGATGCGCGTGGATCTGGGCGCGTGGCGGACGGATGATAGGTCATGTGTTCGACACCGCCGGCTGTGACCCTGCCGCCGAAGCGGCCGTGCTAGGATTGGCCGAGTCATCGTAACCGACCGGGAGGCCGAGAATGGCGAAGTGCTGGGAGATGCGCGGATGCGACGAGGAGATGCAAGCGACGTGCCCGCATGCCGTCGATGCCACCGAGAAGTGCCCGGCGCGGTGCTCCTTCGCGGCGTGTGACCGGACGACGCACGTGACCACGAGCGACCCGGCCCTCATCTTCGCTTTGGACATCGACCGCGCGGCCGCTGCCAAGGAGCAGTGCACGTTCTGCGGCTTCTTCCTCACCAGCGGCCCGAAGGTCGGCTGACCCATAAACCCTCCGCGTGGGTATCCTCATCTGCAGTGTCAGTGCGCGCCCGCCGGGCGCGACGTGGTAGTGGGAGGCCCATCATGCACAAGCATCATGGCGGTCCGCACAACGGGTCGGCGAAGATGGTCATGGCGCCGTTCTTCATGCTGTTCGTCCTGTTCGAATCCCTGTTCTGCACGGCGGCGGTCACCTGCTTCCTGTATGCGGTGAACCGGATGGCCGGCGCCCTCAAGATGCAGGCCAGGATGAAGGCCCTCGACAAGTACGGCGATGCGTTCACCGACGAGGAGCGCGAGGTTCTCATCACCAAGATCAAGCGCCGGGCGATGAGTCTGTAGGGTGACGGGCGCCGCCGCGTCCGAGCATGTCCCGGGCCGCGCCGCGCTCGTTGCGGCGCGGCTCATCGCGTACGGCGTCGAACTGGCGGCTACCGGTGACGCGCAGGTGGGCGACGTGTTCACCGACATCCCGGAGGCGGACGCGCTCATCAAGGCCGATCCGAACGCGTTCCTTGTGGGCGTGCTTTTCACGCAGGGCATTCCCGCGGAGCGCGCATGGGCCGGCCCGTACCTGCTGTCGCAGCGGTTGGGCCACCTCGATCTGGGCCGGCTGGCGACAGAGCGGGCCACGGTCGCCGACGCAGTGTCGAGGCGACCCGCGCTGCACAGGTTCAAGGTGACGCTCGCGGGTTGGATCAGCGACGCGGCCGAGCGCCTGCTGGCGTGCTGGGACGGCGACGCTTCGCGGATGTGGCTGCCTGGCGCGCACGTTCTCGAGGTCAGCGAGCGCCTCTCAGCGTTCAAGGGGATCGGCCGCAAGAAAGCGGCGATGACGATCCAGATCCTGACCCGCTACTTCGGTGTGCCCCTGGCGGGTACCCAGTGTGGAACCGTGGCCTACGACGTCCAGGTGCGCCGGGTCTTCCTGCGCTCCGGGCTGATCGAGCGGGACACGCCCGACGAGGTGGCAGCCGCAGCGATTCGCGCATATCCCGAGGCGCCAGGCTCGCTCGACCTGCCGACCTGGCTCGTTGGAAGGCAGTGGTGCCGCCCGAAGGCGCCACGATGCCGGGAGTGCGTGCTGGGTGGCGTGTGCGAGCGTCGGGTCTGGCTCGACGCCGAGGGCGTCGGGGCTCGCAGATAGGCGACGACCCTCTCGGTCCGTCATTCCAGAGACTTGAAGAGCAGCCCCGAGAGCAGCTTCGGATAGAAGTAGGTGGACTTCTGGGGCATCGTCTCGCCGCCCCCGGCCACGCGCGCGAGCTGGTCCATGCGGGTGGCGTTCATCACGAAGGCGACGTCGTGCTCACCGGCCATGGCGAGAGCGGCTCCCGCGTCCTTGACGAAATGCAGTCGCTCCAGGGTCTCGGGGCGGTCCGGGTGGATGGCGAGCAGCGGGTCGAGGATGAGCTCCTGCAGCGCCGCCACGTCGAGGGACCGCCACGCCTCCGACGCGCGTGGGGGGAACGCGGGTGCGTGGTCCATGTCGCCGCGGAGCGTCACCAGGCTCGTGACCCCGTCGCTCGTGCGGACCAGGAATGCCGGGCCGGCGTGTCCCGCACCCGCGAGAGCCGCGAGGGCGTCGCCGGCCGGCGCGTCGGCGACCGAGAAGTGCGTCGTCAGCCCCGCGCGGAAAGCGTCCGGATCGAAGCCGCCAGGGGCATCCGCGACGCGGTGCGTGGGGTACACGATCAGATCCGGGTCGTCCATGTTAACGAGCGCCATCATCACGGAGTCGTAGGCCGGCGGTTCGGCGGAGGGCGAAGCGGGACCCGAGGTCGAGGACGCCCGCCTCTCGTCGCGGTATGCGAGCGCGGTGGTGTAGCGGTGGTGCCCATCGGCGATGAAGATGCGCTCGTCGGTCAGGTAGGCACGCAGCGACGCGATCGCATCCGGGTGCCGCAGCGCCCACAGCGTGCTGACGACACCGTCGTCGTCGGTCGCCATCGCCAGCGGCTCCGTGGACATCGCCAGCTCGAACAGCGGATCGGTCGCCCCCTCACGGTCGGCGAACATCCCGAAGACCTGGCTGAGGTTCGCGCGGGTCGCGCGCGTCATCTCGAGACGGTCGGCGATCGCCTTGGGCAGCGTGCGCTCGTGGGGGAGGACGACTCCCGCCGAGAACGGCTCGAGTCCCACTGCGGCGATGAATGCGCGGCGGCGGATGGTGCGACCGCCATGCTCGTACGCCTGCTCGACCACATAGACCGCAGGTGTGGCGTCGGCGATCAAGACCTCAGCCTCGCGCCACTCGCGCCATCGCTGGGAGGCGATCGCGTAGCGCCCCCTCGGGTCGGAAGGGTCCAAAGGCCCCTCGGGCAATTCGAGCGCGACAGCGTTGTGTGGGTCGCGGGCGAGCAGGGCGGCGCGGCCCGTCGGATCGATCACATCGTAGGGCGGCGCCGTCAGCGACGAGATGTCGGCGCCGGGCGCTTCGGCGTAGCGGATCGCTGGGAACGGGCGGATGTCTGCCACGATGAACTCGTCTCGTCCTATCGAGGAGCGCGCGCTCCAGAGAGTCGGGCACGCGGTGCCCGAAAGTCTACCCGAGGAAGTAGCGCAGTGCCAGAAACGCGAGCATGCCGGTGACGGTCGCGCCCAGGAAACTCTTGGTCTTCCAGTACACAAGGGCCGTAGGAAGTGCGGCGAACAAGTAGACGTTGTGCCACGGCACCACCCAGCGACCACCCGGACGGAGCACCTCGGTGGCGACCAGGGCGGCCATCACGGACGCCGGCACGAACGAGAGCCAGCGTTCGACCGGCAGGGGGAGGTGTACCCGCGAGAGCAGGGCGATCGGGCCGAGGCGGAACACCAGGTTGGTGACGGCCATCGCGATCAGCAAGCTCCACATCAAAGAAGGCGTCACCGTCACCGGTACATCACCGCACCGACGGTAGCCGCGCCGATCGCGCCGGCGATCACGGGCCACTCGCCCGGCAGCACGGTCGACATCGCGATCGCGGACGCGGCAGCCACGACGGCGACGACCGCGTATCTCTTCTCGCTGATCTGCGCGACGAGCAGTGCCGTGAACATCGCGGGGAGCGCGAAGTCGACTCCCCATCTCGACGGATCCCCGACGAGCGCCGTGGCTGCCGCGCCCAGGGCCGTCCCCGCCGTCCATCCGACCCATGAGACGAACCCGACGCCGATCTTCGACCAGTCGTCGGACAAGCCCTCTCGGCTGTCGGTGATGTTGATGGCGAACGTCTCATCGGTCAGCGTGAACGCGATGAGGACCTGGCGGTACCAGGGGGTCTCGCGAAGGTGGGGCGCCATCGTCGCGCTGAACAGCACGTAGCGCAGATTGATGACCGTGGTGGCGAGTATCGCGGTGGCAAGGCCGGCCCCGCCTTTGAGCAACTGCAGCCCGATGAACTGGCCGGCGCCCGCAAGTACGAGCGCCGAGCACGAGACGGCGGCTGCCACACCGGTGCCGGCCGCAGCCGCGACGACTCCGAAGGCAGCACCGATCGGCAGGTAGCCCAGGAACACGGGCAAGCCGAGACGCATGCCGCGGACGAAGCTGACGAATGCTGGGTGACGGCGGTCGCCGTCGGTGACTTGCGGGGACATGCGAACAAGGGTAGCACAGCATCTGTGACGTCTCGGAACGCGGTACGATACTTGCATGGCCTTCGAAGAAGGAGGCGGTCCGCATGGAGTTCTCGGTCGTGTGCCCCAACGACGGCACGGTGGAGGTCGGCTTGGCCGACGTGACGGCCATCGTGGTGAAGGGGCGCGAAGAGGTCGACGTGGTCTTCGGCTGCCCGACGTGCGGCAGGCAGGTCACGATCTCCGTCCGCATGCCGCACGTGCTGCTGGCCGCGATCGAGGCCGACCAGGCGGAGCTCGCCCGATGGATGGCCGGCGCCGAGGAATTCGAAGACGACCGTGGTGGTGCTCCCGTCACGCTTTCCGCGGACGCATCCAGTACCGTGGCTGGTGACGCTGCCCGGATCGAGCGCTATTGCGAGTACTTCCGACGCCAGTTGGCCGATGCGCCCGACGCCGAGGCGATGCTCGAGGAGATGGACTCTGGCCGCTAGGTCCTATCGCCGGGAGGCGCGGCCGATCCCCGGACGTGTCGTGCGCAGCCGGTCTGCCACGAGCAGCGGGATCGCCATCACGACTCCCGCGACGAAGCCTCCGAGGTGTGCGAAGTATGCGACGCCGCCCGAAGCCGCGGCCGCGCCCTCGAGCGCGCCGATCCCCGATGCGACCTGCGACAGCAGCCACACTCCGATGAGGACCCACGCCGGCAGGGCCGCCACCTCCACGAAGAAGAAGATGAAGATGAGCGTCGTGACCCGTCGGCGAGGATAGACGAGCAGGTAACCCGCGAGAACGCCGGCGATCGCGCCGCTGGCGCCCAGTGTCGGGACCGTCGAGGCCGGGGCGACGAGCGCCTGCGCCGCCGTGGCCACGACGCCGGCGAACAGATAGAAGGCCAACGACCGCAGGTGGCCGAGTCGGTCCTCGAGCCCGGCGCCGAACACCCACAGGAACAGCATGTTCGACGCGATGTGCAGCCAGCCGGCGTGCATGAACATCGCGGTGAACACCGTGCGCCACTGGTCGGGCGAGAAAGGCTGCGCGAAGAAGCGTGCAGGCACGAATGCGTACGCGCCGATGAAGGTCGTGAGCGCCCCGGGCCCGAGCAGCCAGGTCAGCCGGACCTCCCACGCGAACATCGCCGTGTTGGCGGCTATGATGGCCAGCGTCGTCCATGGGATGGCGCGGCCGGCGCGTTCGGCTCGGATGGGGAACAACGTGGCCTTCCGGATCGCAGGCACGGTACGACACGAGCAATAGTATCCTAGACGGCATCACGGTCCGCGACGTGCCGTCTTGGCGCCGGTCCGCGGTTCGGGTCCGCATGTGGACATCCTTGCGATGGAGGCGATCGTATGACGGCATTCGCGGTATGGGCGTACCCGGCGATCGATCCGGTCGCACTGCGGCTCGGGCCTCTGTCGGTGCGCTGGTACGGCATCGCCTATCTGGTGGCGTTCCTGACGGCGTGGTGGGTCGCGACCCACTTCACGCGCCGATGGAAGCTCAGCCTCACGGGCGATGACATCGCCTCGATCATGCTCGCCGCGGTGATCGGTGTGGTCGTCGGCGGGCGCTTGGGCTACGTGTTGTTCTACGGCGCCGGGCAGTACTGGAAGGCGCCGCTCACGATCTTCGCGCTGTGGGACGGGGGCATGTCGTTCCACGGCGGTCTGGCGGGCATCCTGATCGCCGGCGTGATCATGGCACGACGGCTCAAGGTACCGTTCCTCACGTTGTGCGACATGGGGGCTGTCGCGGCACCCGTCGGATTCCTGACCGGCCGACTCGCCAACTTCGTGAACGGCGAGCTGTGGGGCCGCGTGTCGAACGTCCCGTGGGCGATGGTCTTCCCGAGCGGGGGTCCAGCGCCCCGCCACCCCTCCCAGCTCTATGAGGCGCTGCTCGAAGGAGTGGTGCTCCTGGGGATCATGTGGTGGTTGTCGCGACGACGGCGCGGCGATGGTGAGCTTGTCGGGTGGATGGTGCTGTTGTACGGAGTCTTCCGCATCTTCGTGGAGTTCTTCCGGGAGCCGGACGCGCAGCTCGGATTCCTGCCGGGGCACCTTACGATGGGGCAGGTGCTCAGCGTCCCGATGCTCGTGGCTGGTGTCTGGCTGATCCTGCACGCGCGGAAGGCGTGGAAGAGCCGACGGCGGGGAGCAGGCTCCTAGCCGCAGATGCGGTCGGCGGGTTTCCAGCAGGGAGCGTCGCGATCGAGGCACTTGGTCGCCTCGCTGGCAAGGAGCTGTCGCAGTGGCTGGCAATGCGCGCAGAAGAATTTCGGCATCTGACCGACGACGTCCTTGAGGTCCGGGTCGCGATACGCATCGCGGTCAGGGTCCTCCATGATGTGCAACAGGTAGCAGGTCACAGTGCCACGTCTTCTCGTCCGTGCGACGGCCGCGTCACCGCGGCTCGCTGGTGACCCCAACTGTAGCCGCTCCGACGGCGCCGCGGCAATCGGCAGTGGCCGACGGCGGGTTTGACCCTTGCCTCGGCCAGTGCCTATGCTGGCTCGGACCATCCGCGACATCACGAGAGGCGCCATGAGCCGCCGCTTCCGCGCGATAGCGCCCGCACTCCTGTCCGCGATCGTCATCGTGGGGCTTTCCGGGTGCGCGGGTCGCCCGGCGACTCTCGCGACGGCCTGGCCGCGCGCCGACTCCGAGAGGGTCGTTCCCGCACCCCCGATCCCGCCGCGATGGCCCCTCACCGGCCGCGACGCACCATCGCGCGAGGCTGTGGCGGCGCGGATCGTCGCAGTCAAGATCGAGAACTCGCCGGCGGCGCGCCCGCAGTCCGGGCTCGATCAGGCGGACGTGGTGTACGAGACCCTCACCGAGGGCGGGATCACCCGGTTCATCGCGCTGTTCCAGTCGGCAGCACCCTCAGCCGTCGGTCCCGTGCGAAGCGCACGGGCCTCCGACCTGTGGATCGTCCAGCAGTATCGGACGATCTTCGCGCACGTGGGCGGCGAGAAGGCGCTGCTGGACGAGTTCCGGCGTCGCAAGCTTGACGACCTGGACCAGTATTTCAATCCCGCGCCGTACTGGCGTACCACGGACCGCGCGGCGCCGCACAACGTGTACACCGACATCGGCAGGATCCGCTCGCAAGCGGTCGTACGCGGGATGGCTGCGACGCAGACGGTGGCGGCGTTGCGTTTCGACCGGACGGCGGTCACAGCGACACCCACGGTCGCGGCCGTGTCGATCCCGTTCGACAAGTCCAACGTGGTGGAGTGGCGCTATGACCCAGCCAGTCGCACCTTCGCCCGTTTCATCAACGGTCAGCCGCACGTCGACCGCGTGTCCGGTCAGCAGTATCGGGCGGAGAACATCGCGATCATCTGGGCCCGGACGCAGCCCCGAACGCATGTGGACGCCAACGGCGCCCGCTCACTCGACATCATGCTGGGAGGCACCGGGCAGGCGACTGTGCTGCGCGCCGGGGTGCGCTTCGAGGGGACGTGGGATGCGGGGGAGAGCGCGCCGCCATCGATGAAGGCAGCGGACGGAACCCCACTCGGTCTGTCGCCCGGACGCACATGGTTCGAGGTCGTCGCGCTCTCGACGAACATCGCCATCCGCTAGCCGATCGTGGAGTCTCGTGGGGCGCTGTGTCGCCGCCGCGCGCGACTCCGCATACCGGCGGTGGTTGTTGCGGTGCACCCCTCGACGGTAGAATCGCCAAGACACCTGCCCCACCATCGTATCGCGGGCGCATGCGGCCCCGACAACCGAGCACCGATAGGAGCACGATCCCGATGAGCGACACCACCAACCAGACCGGCACGCCTCGAGTGAAGACCGGCCTCGCCGAGATGCTCAAGGGTGGCGTCATCATGGACGTCGTCACAGCGGAGCAGGCCAAGATCGCCGAGGACGCGGGCGCTGTCGCCGTCATGTCGCTCGAGCGCGTGCCCGCCGACATCCGCGCGGCCGGCGGTGTCGCGCGCATGGCTGACCCTACGATCGTCGAGTCCATCGTGGCGGCCGTCTCCATCCCCGTCATGGCGAAGTGCCGCATCGGCCACTTCGTGGAGGCGCAGATCCTTCAGTCCCTCGGCGTCGACTACATCGACGAGTCCGAGGTCCTCACCCCGGCCGACGAGGAGCACCACGTCGACAAGTGGCGGTTCACCGTCCCGTTCGTGTGCGGCTGTCGTAACCTGGGCGAGGCCCTGCGCCGCATCGGCGAGGGTGCGTCGATGGTCCGTACCAAGGGCGAGCCCGGCACCGGCAACGTCGTCGAGGCGGTGCGTCACATCCGCGCCGTCTCGGACGAGATCGCATGGCTCAAGGGTCTGCGCGGCGAGCAGCTGTACGCGGCCGCCAAGGACCTGCAGGCGCCGTACGACCTGGTCAAGTGGGTCGCCGACAATGGCAAGCTCCCGGTGGTGAACTTCTCCGCCGGCGGGATCGCCACTCCGGCCGACGCGGCGCTGATGATGCAGCTCGGCTGTGACGGCGTCTTCGTCGGCTCCGGCATCTTCAAGAGCGGCGACCCGGCCAAGCGCGCGAAGGCCATCGTTGAGGCGACCACGCACTTCGAGGACGCCGACATCATCGCGAGGGTGTCTCGCAACCTCGGCGAGGCCATGGTCGGCATCAACATCTCCGACATCCCGGATTCTGAGCGCATGCAGGAGCGGGGCTGGTAGACCCCTATGACAAAGCGTATCGGCGTCCTGGCCCTCCAAGGGGCGTTCCGTGAGCACATGATCTCGGTCGAGGCGCTCGGCGCCACGACCGTGGCCGTCCGGTTGCCCGAGCAACTCGAGGGACTCGACGGCCTGATCATCCCAGGCGGCGAGTCCACGGCTATCGGCAAGCTCATGACGACGTACCGGTTCTACGAGCCGATCATCCACCGTCACGCCGTCGGAATGGCGGTATGGGGCACGTGCGCGGGGGCGATCCTGATAGCCCGGGAGATCGCCGACTGTCTGGTGGACCAACGCTCGCTCGAACTCATGGACATCAACGTGAGACGCAACGCCTATGGGCGACAGGCGGCGTCTTTCGAGGCCGACCTGGACGTCGCGCACATCGCAGGCGGCGACTTCCGTGGGGTGTTCATCCGCGCGCCCTGGATCGAGTCGGTGGGCGAGGGCGTCGAGGTCCTTGCCCGGCATGGCGGCCACATAGCCGCGGCGCGCCAGGGGCGTCTGATGGCGACGACATTCCATCCGGAGCTGACAGGCGATCCGCGGATCCACCGCCTGTTCCTCGAGGAGATCGTCGGCGAGTAGCGTGTCGGGGGCTCTTCCGCGCCGGTCCGCGCGCTACCGCGCCGTCTTCGCCCGAAGCACCGCGTTCGGGTATCCTTACCTGCGGAAGTCACCCGGCCGCACCGTGGCAGCACCAGCGCCCCCTCGGCCGATCTAGGGGAAGGCAGCGACATCATGTCCGGACACTCCAAGTGGGCGACCACCAAGCACCGCAAGGCGGCGGTCGACGCCAAGCGGTCCAAGATGTTCAGCAAGCTGTCGCGCATCATCACGGTGGCGGCCAAGACGGGCGGCGACCCGAACCCCGAGAACAACGCGCCACTGGCGGCGGCCATGGCCAAGGCGCGCAGCTACTCGCTGCCCAAGGACAGGATCCAGGCCGCGATCGACAAGGCGTTCAGCTCGGCTGCCGGTGCCAACTACGAAGAGGTCGTGTACGAGGGCTACGGTTCCGGCGGGGTGGCCCTGCTCGTCGAGGCGCTCACGGACAACCGCAACCGCACGGCCGCCGACGTCCGCGCGGCGTTCACCCGCGCTGGTGGTTCGCTCGGTGCGACCGGCTCGGTGGCGTTCCAGTTCGAGCGCAAGGGTGAGATCGTCATCGACAAGGCGAAGGCCCCCGGCGAGGACGACCTGCTGATGGCGGTCATGGAGGCCGGCGGCGAGGACATGGAGGACAACGACGAGGAGTTCGTGGTTCTAACCAGCCCGAACGACGTCATGAAGGTCAAGAAGGGCCTCGAGGACCAGGGCATCGAGGTGACCGGAGCGGAACTCGTGATGCGCCCCCTGACGCCGATGGTGGTGTCGGTCGAGACGGCGAAGAAGGTGCTCAGGCTCGTCGACGCGCTCGAGGAGAGCGAAGACGTCCAGGACGTGTTCCACAACATGGAGATGACGGAGGAGCTGGACGCGGCGCTGGACGCGTAGCGCGGTCGTGGCAGGTGAAGGGGTCGCCTGCTCAGACAGTCCTCGCACAAAGAGAAGCGCCCGCAGGGCGCTTCTCTTTGTGCTGTGGAACTCGCGATCGACCCCTTCGCCTGCCACGACACACACGTGTTCCGGGGCGGCCGGCTCCCAAGACCGTCGCCGGGCTAAGGGCAAGGGCTAAGGGCAAGGGCAAGGGTAAGACCTTTACCGGGTACCATCGCGCGGCTAGACTGAACGTATGTTCGATTGCGCGGCTGGAAGGGGCGACGGGTCGATGATCATTCTGGGGATCGACCCGGGGCTCGCGAACACGGGGTGGGGGGTGGTCGAAGCCTCCGGCAACCGCTTCCGCTGCGTCGGATACGGGTGCATCACCTCGCCAGCGTCCATGGACACGGCACGGCGTCTCAAGGACATCCATGACGGCATCCTGGCGCTCGTGGCGCTGCATGCGCCGGCCGAATGCGCGATCGAGTCCCTCTTCTTCAACGTGAACGTGAAGAGCGCCTTCGCCACAGGACAGGCGAGGGGTGTGGCGTTGCTCGCGACCGCCGATGCCGGACTCCCGATCGGAGAGTACGGTCCCGGCGAAGTGAAGCTGGCTGTGACCGGGACGGGCTCGGCCGACAAGAAGCAGGTGCAGTACATGGTGCGCGCCATCCTGGGACTCGCCGCGGAGCCCAAGCCGGACCACGCGGCCGACGCGCTCGCGCTCGCCATCTGCCACGCGAATTCCAGAGTATCGCGGGCGCGTGGGCTCGCCGCCGCGGTCGCCACCGCGAGCGGCAGCCCGGCCGGGGTGCGCCGATGATCGCGTTCCTGACAGGCAAGGTCGCCGGCAAGGGCGCGTCGTGGAGCTTGCTCGACGTCGGTGGCGTCGGCTTCCGGCTCGCCATGTCGACCACTTCACTCGCCGCGCTGCCCGCCGAGGGCGACGAGGTGACCGTCCACACGTACCTCTACGTCCGCGAGGACGAGCTGTCCCTGTATGGCTTCGAGTCTCCGACCGAGCGCGAGCTGTTCGAGCGCCTCATCGGTGTGTCCGGGGTCGGACCCAAGGTCGCGCTCGCGGTGCTGTCGTCACTGTCGCCCGACACGCTCAAGGGCGCGATCGCGCGTGAGGACTTTGCGCTCCTGTCCTCGGTCCCGGGCGTGGGGAAGAAGACCGCGCAGCGCATGATCATCGACTTGAAAGACAAGCTGGACCTGCCGGACCTCGGGTCGGGAGCCGGCGGCATGGGCGCGGACTCGGGCGCGGCCGTCGAGGCGCGCGATGCGCTGCTTTCGATGGGCTTCTCGTCGGCGGAGGCTGCGCTCGCCCTGCGCGACGCTCCAGCCGGCACCACAGCCGGGGGCGCCGTCAAGCACGCCCTCAAGAGGCTCGGAGGCTCGCGATGACCGACTGGCTGCCGGAGGAAGAGCGGCTCGTCTCGGCCCGCATGACCGACGACGACCTCGAGATCGATCGCACCCTTCGCCCGAAGAGGCTCGACGAGTACCTGGGCCAACACCGTGTGAAGGAGTCGCTCGGCGTGCTGATCGAGGCGGCACGAGGCCGCGACGAGGCGCTGGACCACGTCCTGCTCTCGGGACCTCCGGGTCTGGGCAAGACGACGCTCGCCGGCGTCATCGCCAACGAGCTCGGCGTCACGATGAAGACCACCTCCGGACCCGCGATCGAGCGGCCGGGCGACCTCGCGGCCATCCTCACGAACCTCGAGGAGCGCGACGTCCTGTTCATCGACGAGATCCACCGCCTCAACCGGGTCGTCGAGGAAGTGCTCTACCCGGCGATGGAGGACTTCTGCCTCGACATCGTGATCGGCAAGGGGCCGGCGGCCCGCTCCCTTCGCCTGGACTTGCCCAAGTTCACGCTGGTGGGCGCGACGACGCGCACTGGTCTGCTGACCGGGCCGCTGCGCGACCGGTTCGGGATGGCGTTCCGCCTCGACTACTACGAGCCGGTCGACCTGCAGGCAATCATTCGTCGCAGCGCCAACATCCTTGGCGTCTCGATCGACGACGAGGGGGCGGCGGAGATCTCTCGCCGAAGCCGAGGGACGCCACGTCTGGCCAACCGGCTGCTCAAGCGTGTGCGCGACTACGCGCAGGTGAGGCACGACGGCGACATCACCGAGGACATCGCAGCCGAAGCGCTCGCGTTCTTCGAGGTCGACCACGTGGGCCTTGACCGCATGGACCTCGCGATCCTCGACACGCTCGTGACGAAGTTCTCCGGCAAGCCGGTGGGCCTCAACACACTCGCGGCCGCCGTCTCCGAGGACCCCGAGACGCTCGAGGACGTCTACGAGCCGTACCTGCTGCAGCTCGGGTTCCTCATGCGGACGCCGAAGGGTCGCCAGGCGACGCCGCGGGCGTACGAGCACCTGGGCTTGCGGCCCCCGGCCGACGACGAGGGCACCCCTCGAACGGGACTGTTCTGACCACAGGAGGGCGAAGACTGGTGGTGCCAGGCATCACGCACCGTTTCCACGTTCCGCGCGCGCTGCTGAGCGCCGCCGCGGTACTGTTCGCTCTCGTGCTGGCCGCGCCCGCGGTGGCATGCGCTCACGTGCCCGCGCTCGAGCCGTCCCGGCGCTCGGACTCTCCTCCCGCAGCCGACGACCCGTACCCTGCCGCCAGCCGGATAGCTGGTCCTGACCGCTCGCGCGCCATCTACGGGTACCTCACGGCCGACGAGCGGTTCGACGCTTTCAGTTTCGAGGTCACCGCCCCGGTCACATGCGACGTGAGCATGATCGTGCCGGTCCGCGCGGACACCGGCGCCTTCAGTCCGCGCCTTCGCGTGATCGCGGGCCCGCCGGTCACAGTGATGGCCGATGTTCTGCGGACCGCCCCTCCCGCGCGTCCGACGTTCTTCGAGCCGTTCTCGCTCGCGACGTTCTACGACGCCGGCTCCACGAGCCTCCGATTCGAGGCGGGGCGAAGGTACTGGCTCGTCGTCGACGCTCCGGCGGGGCAGCGGGCCGGACCGTACGCCCTCACGTTCTCGGGCAGCGAGGCGTTCGGCGCCGCCGATTGGCTGGCCACCGTGCGCGACCTGCCGTGGATATGGTTCGGCGGGTACGCGGACGGCCCGGTCATGTGGGACCGGGCCGGCGTCCTTGCCCTTGCCCTCGCCCTTGCGCTGGTCGCGGGCCTGGCGCGGCTGCGGAGCGCCAGGCGCGGCCGGTAGGGTTTCAGGCCGTCCGGTCGTGCTTTCGCGACGAGGATGGAGCAGCAGGGGGCGTCGCTACAGCGTGACCTCGTACGCCCACAGACCGTGCAGGTTGCAGTGCTCGATCGCGCGGATCACGGTGCCGACCGGCAGTGACACCGGCACGCTGAACCGAGGATGCGTGACGACGGGGGAGAGGTCGAGCCGCACGATCGGCGCCATCCCGGCGTACAGCTCGATCCAGGTGATGTAGTGGTCCGGCCCGTTGGGGTGCGCCACCTCGTGCCCCACCTCGACGTTGACGACGACCTTGTCGCCCTGGGGCTCGAGCCAGATGTACGGGGCGTGCTTCTTCTCGAAGTCGCCGGCGGCGGCGAAATCCTTGACGAGGTTGATGCCCATGACCGGTGCGTCGCTCATGTGAGGCCTCCCTGTGGGGGACGATGGACTGGCGAGGACGGGCCAAGCCCGACGCGAGGATATGTACCCCATCGGCGCCGAAGGGCGGATGCGCGTTGCCGGAGCTCGCGGCACCGTGCGAGTGCGGCGCCTGTGCGGTAGAGTGGTGGCCCGACGGCCGCCGGCTTCGAAAGTGGCACACGTCGCGCGGACTCGGACCCCGATAAAGACGAGCGGAGTGGTCGAAGGTATGGCGCCTCGGATCATCGACGGCAAGGCTGTTGCGGCCAAGGTCGAGCTTGAGACAGCGGAAGGTGTTGCCCGGCTCGCCTCGCGCGGCGTGACGCCCGGACTCGCCGTGGTGCTCGTCGGGGAAGACCCTGGCTCGCAGTCGTATGTGACGATGAAGGAGAGGGACTGCGCGCGCCTGGGCATCCGCTCCTTCGACCACAGGCTTGCCGCCAGTACACAGCAGGCTGAGCTCGACGCGCTCATCGACAGGCTGAACGCCGATCCGGACGTCCACGGGATCCTCGTGCAGCAGCCTCTCCCGAAGCACCTCGACGTCGAAGAGGCGGTCGCGCGGGTGTCGCCCGTCAAGGACGTCGACGGCTTCCATCCCGAGAACCTGGGCCGCCTGATGCGCGGTCTGCCGGGCCCTCGCGCCTGCACGCCGTGGGGTGTCATGCGGTTGTTGGACGAGTACGGGATCGATCCGTGCGGCAAGCGCGCCGTCGTGGTGGGGCGGTCGCTTCTGGTGGGCAAGCCGATGGGCCTGATGCTCCTGGAGCGCGACGCGACGGTGACCACCTGCCATAGCCGGACGCCGGATTTGCCCGCCATGTGTCGCGAGGCCGACATCCTGGTGGTGGCGATCGGACGGACGAAGATGGTCGGTGCCGAGTACGTGCGCGAAGGAGCCGTCGTCGTCGATGTTGGGATCAACCGCACGGATGTCGGTCTGGTCGGCGACGTGGACTTCGATGCCGTGGCCCCGCGCTGCGCTGCGATCACCCCCGTGCCGGGCGGGGTCGGACCCATGACCCGCGCCATCCTGATGAGCAATACGATAGCCGCCGCGGAGGTGCAGACCCGATGACCCGCCCGACCAGGTTCCGGATCGCGCGAACGACCGCCCTCGTCATGGTGGCAGCACTGGCGTTCGCATCGATCGCGGGGCCGCTCGCGGCCTTCGCGGCGCCTCAGCCGGCCGCGTCGGCGGCCTCCGCCTCCGTTCCGCTCGCACCCAAAGGCCAGCTCGAGGTCCAGCTGTGGTCGTCGTCCGTCAGCTCGCTGCTCGTTGTCAGTCTCAAGCTGCCGGATACCGCCACGCTCCCCGCGCGCGTGCGCATGCCGCTTCCCGAGGGCGCGCAGGTCACATGGGCGGGCGAGATCATCGGCACCGACGCCACTCGGGATATCTCGCGCAGCTTCACCATCGTCGACACGTCCGGAGGCCGCGCGATCGAATTCATCGCGGAGAAGGCGCGCGCCCTGCAGTACGAGGCGGACCTTCCGCTGCCGACGGTGGCCGGCGGACAGGTCATGGCGACGATGAAATGGGTGCAGACCACCGACGCGCTCGGCGTGAATCCCGCAGTCAAGACACCCGCCGGCGCCACGGCCGTGCAGATCACCCCGGCCCCGGCGGAGCAGCCCCGCACGAACTCCGCCGGCGAGGCGCTCTACACGCTGCCGCAGCAGAGTCCCGCGCTCGGCGGCGGCTTCACCCTCCAGGTCGCGTTCAAGCAGGGCATCGCCGGCTCGGCCTCAACGACCTCGACCGCACAGGGTGCCGGTCCGATCCCGTTGTACGCGCTGGTCGTCGTCCTCCTGGTCGTCGTCGTTGCGGTGGTGGCGTGGGCGTTGCGCGCCGGCGCCACGTCCCCCGCTGCCGGAGACGATGGTGACGAGGCTGACCACGAGGCGTAGGAGCCATGGATGGCGCCCTGTCGTGGCTTTCGATGCGCGCTGAGTCATGACGGCGCTGTGCTATGCTTTTTTCGACGGGGTCTACTCCGCCCCGACATGGCTTGCGAGGACCGCCGCGTGCACGCGCAACGATCGCACGGCACGGCTCGACCGTGAGGGATCGGCAGCGGTATGTGGGGGCAGGGACCTCGCTCGAGAGGTGCCCCGCTTGTGGGGCGGAAGGATGAGCTGAACATGGCGGTCGGCACTGTGAAGTGGTTCAACCCGGACAAGGGCTACGGCTTCATCACACGCGAGGACGGGGACGACCTGTTCGCACATTTCTCCGAGATCCAGACGGAGGGCTTCAAGACGCTCACAGAGGGTCAGGAAGTGACCTTCGACGTCACGACGGGCCAGAACGGAAAGCCCCAGGCGAGCAACATCCGCAAGGCGTAGGCGCGCCGGTCACATGGGATAGGATGCGGGGGAACGGTCCACTGCGGGCCGTCCCCCCGGCTTGCGCGGCCCGGATGTTCGTCGCACACGACACGGCTGCCCGCGCGTGCGCTGGCCGGTCCACTGCCTTCCGCTCACCTGACGATCGGAGTCGACCGCATGCTCTCCGCCTTGTTCGGTTCCGCCCTCGTGATCACGCTCGCCGAACTCGGCGATAAGACCCAGATCCTGGCGCTGATGCTCGCGTGCCGGTACAAGGCATGGCAGGTGATCATCGGTGTGTTCGGCGCCACGCTGCTCGTGCACTTGGTCTCGACGATCGTGGGCCAGCTGCTCGGAGTCGCGATACCAGGCAAGATCGTGGCGATCGTGGCGGGGATCGCATTCATCGGGTTCGGGATCTGGACGCTCAAGGGCGACAAGGTCGACGACGACGCCGCCGACAAGCCGTCGCGGTTCGGGCCGATCCTGACCTCCGGCATAGCGTTCTTCTTAGCCGAGCTGGGCGACAAGACACAGCTTGCCACCATCACGCTCGCGGGCAGGTACTCCGCGCAGTCAGGAATCTCTCAGGCAGCCGCCTTCTGGGGCGTGTGGATGGGCTCGACCGTCGGGATGGTCATCGCGGACGGGCTCGCGATCTTCGTCGGCGCCGTGCTGGGCAAGAAGCTGCCGGAGCGTCTCATCACGCGCGTGTCCGGCGTCCTGTTCATCCTCGGCGGCATCTACATGCTCGCCGGAGCCATGGTCAAGCTGCCGGGCGTCAGCTGACCAACATCGGACCACAGGCTGCCGCCAGCCGGTCGCGAGCGGGTGTACCATGTGCGCCGGAGGTCCGATCCCGATGAAGATCATGCTCCACGCGTGCTGCGGCCCGTGTCTGCTCGAGCCCTACGACGCGCTCGCAGCCGAGCACGAGGTTCGGGTGCTCTACGCGAACCCCAACATCCATCCCGCCGACGAGTACCAGCGCAGGCGGGACACTCTGCTCGCGTACGCCGCCGAGTCCTCGATACCCCTCGACGTGCTCCCGTACGAGCCGAACGAGTGGAGCGCCGCGGTCGCGGGTGTCGAGGACGACCCGTCGCAGCGGTGCCCACGATGCTTCGAGCTGCGTCTGGGCATTGCCGCGCGGCATGCGAAGGCCGAGGGTTTCGACGCGGTGGCGACCACGCTCACGGTCAGCCCGTACCAGGACCCGGAGGCGATCCGCGAAGCCGGCGAATCGGCGTGCTTCGATGCCGGCGTCGCATTCCTCGTGACCGATTTCCGGGATCGCTACGCGGACGCCACGAGGCGGTCACGAGAGCTGGGGATGTACCGCCAGAACTACTGCGGCTGTCGATTTTCCCAGAAAGAGGCAGAGGCTGAGCGTGAGGAGCGACGGCGTAGGCGGCGCGAGGGGTAGGAAACACCATATCTTGTGCCATTGCTGGGGGAAGAATCGGGGGAAGAATTGGACTGTCCACGCGGTTCGTGGTCGGGGTGTATCTTAGTCGCTGGGGAATCAATCTCGGCTAGGAGGGGGAGCATGAAGAGGCTATCTAGAATCCTGCTGGCGTTCCTGCTGGTATCGGCGCTCGTTGCTCCGCTGGTGGGCTGTTCCGAGAGCACGGCACCGCCGACCTACTCGGCACCATCGCAGCAGACGGCTCCGCAGTCCGCTGCTCCGCAGTCGGCGCCGTCGCAGCAGTCGAACGGACTAGACCCGAACTACTACTCATCGCCGCCACCGGGCGCTAATCCGAGTCCCGACTCCAAAGGGGTTAACACCCAGTGGCACGAGGTCTCGGGATACACGAAGAGCAACGGCACCTATGTAGCTCCGCACTATCGCCGCACGAAGCCCTAGCGAGTCCGACAGGTCGCCGGAGAACGCCGCGCCTGGGACGACTACAGCACCACCCGCAAGACGCTCCGCATTCGCAAATCCGTCTACAAGCAGGGAGCGGACGCGATACAAGAAACGGGAGAGCCGTTCTCGGTCGTGAAGTCGAAGCGAGGGGAGAGGGTGATTCCTCTCTCTCCGGTGGCCGTCCAGTTCCTGAACGAATGGAAGCGCTACGGCTGGTGGAGGGATGCGCCTCGAATTTGGGATTTGGTCTTTCCA
>JANYJF010000047.1 GCA_025361885.1 Coriobacteriia bacterium | reverse complement strand
TGTGAACCTCTTGCACTACAAGGCCTCCGGACATGCTGCCGGAGCCACAGGTCCCGCCACGGCATTCACCATTGTGTTCGGATGGCTTGGGGCAGCCTCCTTCGCGCTGCTCCTTCTCGTGGCTATCTCGAAGACAGAAGTGAAGGACCACACTCTGGGACAACTCTGCACGGGAGCAGCCATCGCAGCAGTATCAACGGTCACATCGTTCGCCATCATGGGCATCATGCGCCTCTAAGGAGTGGCGGACGAAGTTCGCCCGCGGGTCCGGCTCACTCGAATGGGGCGCACGTGCTTCGCGGACCCCGGGGAATCGAGCATGCGGAGTTCCACCTCGAGGCTCGTGAGACGGCGCGCGCAGCGGCTCAAGCGCTTCAACGTCGACAAAGCGCCGTAGGGTAGTCTCGGGCAGAAGGCGCAGTCCGCGCCTTGCGCAACAACGTGGGTAGGACCGCTGAGAGCGGACATCGTGTTGGTCGCGGACCATGTGCACCACTGAGTTAGCTATGCGTCGTCCGATGGCAAGTTCGAGCGCCGAGCTGCTGCGATGGCAGCATGGAAGTCGCCAGACTCGACGTGGAGCTCATCAAGCGACGGCGGCGCGGCATCTTCGCACGGCGCGTGGACCCTTCCGTCCAGGACGAGATAGCGGCGCTCGTCTGAGGCGGCAGGTCGGCGTCGGCGCTCCACCCCGCCAGGAGCGTCAGCGCCGCGCCCGGGAGCGGAGCCACCCGCCGACGGGGATGAGGACCATACCGCCGAACCCCGTCACGACCATCACCTCGCCAAGCACGTGATGCCAGCCCGGCCCAGCCAAGATCAGCAGCGAGCCGCCCATCACGAGGGCCCCGAATGCGATCGCGCTGCTGAGCCGCCCGAGATCGTGGCTCACCCGGATCCCCAGGGCCTCCAGGGCCGGAGCCTGGACCCGACCCAGGTCACCGTCCGCGATATGCCGCAGCACGCGTCTCACGTCGCCGGGTCCGTCGTCCGTCAACCGTTCGAGCTCGCGCGCGAGCTTGGTCGTCTTCTCCTCGATGCGTTCCAGCGAGAAGTGCTGCTCGGTCAGACGTGAGATCTCCTCGCGGAACGACTTCATGTAGTCGTGGTCCGGAGCGAGCTGGTGGCTCATCGACTCAAGGATGACGAAGGTCCGCGCCAGAAGGAGGAACTCGGGTGGGTTGTGGACACCGTTCCGGGTCCCGGCTCGCAGCAGCGACTCGAACGCGTCCCCGATCGAGACATGCGCCTGGTCGCTCCGATTGATGTCGTAGAGCGCCGCGCGGATGTCGACGACGAGCGATCCCCGATCCACGGTCTCGCTGGCTGGGATCATCTCGAGATAGGCCTCGGTGGCCGCCTTCGCATCGTTCTTGACGACCGCGTCGAGCAAGAGGATCAGCGATTCGCGCATCGGCTCGTCGAGCTCGCCGGTGTTCCCGAAATCGATGAGGCTGAGCCGCCCATCCGGCAGGACGAAGACGTTGCCGGGATGTGGGTCGGCGTGGAAGATCCCTTCTTCGAAGATGGTGTGCAGCATCAGCTCCACAAGGGTGCTTATCGCCCCCGGCATGGCCTCGGGATGGGACTTGCCGTAGAGGTCCACCCGCTCGCCGGGGGAGAACTCGATCGTGAGCACGGTCCGGTTCGAACGCTCATACACGACGCCCGGGATCCAGACCTCAGGGACGTCGTCCAACGCGGCGCGAAACAGTGCGATCGAAGCCGCTTCGCGTGTGAAATCGAGCTCCCGGTGCAGGCTGGTAGCGAACTCGCGGACCGCGGAGGGAAGGTCGAACGGCCGCACCCGCGGATCGAGCCTCTCCCCCAGCGCCGCCAGGTACGTCAGCACGGCGATGTCCCGGGAGATCACGGGCTCCAAGCCCGGCCGCTGGACCTTCACGGCCACGTGACGCCCGTCCTTCATCGTCGCCTCGTGCACCTGCGCGATGGTGGCGGCAGCGAGCGGCGTCTCGCCGAACGAGGAGAACAGTTCGGTCAACGGAGCACCCAGCCGAGCTTCGACCGTCGAGCACACGGCCTTGAAGTCCATGGCCGGCAATTCGTCGTGCAGCAGTTTCAACTCAGCGATGTAGGCGGCGGGCAGAAGCTCTCGCCGCATCGCGAGGACCTGTCCGAACTTGAGGAAGGTCACTCCCAACTCCTCGAAGGTCTTTCTCACGACCTTCGGCGGCGGCAGGTGCTTCTTGCCGAACAGCGCACCCAAGACCTTGTGCCGGGCGAGCACGCGTAGGATCTGCAGGAGTCGCGGCGCCACTTGCAGCAGGGACGGCTTCTCCGGACCGGTAAGTACCGCCATGCGTGCTCCCGACCTTTGGCGATGGGCGATGCAGAGATAATCTACCCGCTCAAGGAACACGCGTATTGCGATGAGGGCTCTTGCACGTGGGCCCGAGAGCCGGGATCGTCTCGCTCATCGCGGAGCGAAGCGGGTATAGCCCTTTGACGTTCCATCGGATCAGGAGGTCCCCAGTGACTGTCAAGAAGAGCGCGCCGGCTTCAAAGCCGAAGACATCCGCCACGCCCGCCGTCGACAAGGCGTGGCAAGAAGTACTCGCACGCATGAACGAGCTCGGCGACTCCATGGCGAAATGGGCGAAGATGGCCGGGCACGAGGCCGACGCGAAGCAGAAGCTGGATCAGGTCCGCAAGGACGTCGCTCACATGGCCCGACAGGCGGATGCTGCGGTCGGACATGCTGGGAGCGAGGCCGGCACGTATGTCGGGGAGAGTGCCGAGCAGGCCAGCCAAGCGTTCGGCGACGCAGCGCAGCGCGTGCGCGAGGCGACCGAGCCGCACGTGAGAGACGCGTTCGCGGAGCTCTCCGACGTCTTCGGCAAGGCGGCGGGGAAGATGCGCGAGCCGAAGCCGAAGTCCGCCCCCGCGAAGGCCGCGACACCGCGCGCGAAGCCGAAGGCGGCCCCGAAGAAGAAGTGACTCGCCCTGCAAAGGCCCCTACCCCACCTCGCGCATCATCTTCTCCATCGACTCCACCTTCGCGCGCATGTCGGCGAGGTCGCTTTGCATCGCGACCTGGACGTCCCGGGTCTCCTTCGCGAGCTTCTCGTAGTCCGCTGCGAGCTGCTTGAACGCCTCGCCGCCCTTCGCCTTCTCCGCCTCGACCGCCACTGCGGAGTCGGCCGCCGACAGCGTCGACAGATACGCCACGATGCCGATCACGATCGCGATGATGACGATTGCCAAGGGCCATCCGATGTTCATCTCTTCGCCTTTCCATCCGGTTCGTCATGTCTGCTCAATGTCTTCACGGCCTCGGTGATGCGTTCGGGCGAGAGCTGCTCGTCGAAGTCGGCCACTTCGAAGTATCGAAGCGCCTTGCCCTCCGCGGACACTTCGTGCCGGCCGACCACCAGGCCCACCTTCTCCAACGTCTGGAGGTGCATGTGCAGCAGCGGGCGGCTCATCTCGAGCTCGCGGGCCAGCTCGCTCACGTACGCCTGCCGCTCGTGGAGCGCGGCGAGTATCCGCAGGCGATGGGGATTGGCCAACGCCGTCAGCATCTTGAGCAACTGGTCGCCCGTGCGATCGTCCGTCATGCTTCTCCTTCACGTGTCAGTTGAAACTTACACGTGACAGGTTCGGCCTGTCAAGTTCGACGGGGATCGACGACGGCGCAGCGACGATCTACTTCGCCGCCGTGCCCCACGCAGGCATCCCTGAGGGCTTCTTCGCCGTGATCCCCATCGCGTCCACCCCGCCCGATCAGCGCCTGACTCGGAGACATGTCCGCCTCGGGGTACCATGGAGGTGAGACATCAACGCGAGGGGAGATGCTCGTGGACGCCGACAAGGTATTCATTCGTATGCAGGCTGAGCCCGGACTTGGCTGGAGCGCGGACGCTTTGGCCGCCACGCTGAAGCTCGACGAAGAGAACGTGACAGCCGCTCTTGAGTCGCTCAAGACCCAAGGACGCGTCAGGCGCTCGGTCGGGGGCAACTGGTACTTCCCGAAGCCCCCCGTCGTGCGGGTGCCCGTGGCCAAGGCCGGGGCTTCGCGCAAAGGCGTGCACCCCGACCACCTTCCGGGGGCGCAGCAGGTCTGGCTCATCCACGCGCCGGCGCTCGCCGCCGACACCGTGCTGCACCTCTCGTTCAAGGAGGGCACGGGCCACTACCGCCTTCGCCGCTACGCCGGGGGCGACCCGCTCGAGCACGGCAAAGGCTACGAGATGCCCGACGCCAAGACCATCCAGGAGCTCCGGGGCAGCTACGCCCCGTTCCTGCGGGAGGCCGACTACTCCGACGAGCGGCCCAACTACCAGGCGGTCATCTCATGGCGCAAGATCGTGCACCAAGTGAACGAGGCCTGGGGTGTCGGCGTGGAGAGCCCGGAGCAGTAGGCGGTCCGGGCTGAGCTATTCGCCGCCCTCGATCATGGACTTGAACGCCTTGAGGTCCGCGTCGACCCGCTTGCGCATCCAGCGACGCGTCTTGTCGGGCTCACCCTTCCAGGCCTTGGGATCATATTCCAGCTGGTAATGCAGCTTCGTGGAGTCCGCGCCCGTCTTTTCGAAGGTGACCTTGCCCGACTCCCGACCGTCGAGGGCTTGCCAGGAGACGCTCTGGTCGACGATATGCTCGACGACATCCGCGTCCCATTCGACGATGTCGTCCTCGACCACGACGACCCAGTGCAGGCTATCCTCCGGAACGAGGTCGACCCGCTCGACGACCTCCATGAACGACGGGAAGTCCTCGAACGACGTCCACGTGTCGTAGACCGTGCGGATATCGGCGGCGACTTCGATGGTGTTGTCGACGAATGCCATGGGATTCTCCTCTGCCTCGCGGGATCTGACGTGTTCATTCCCACTGTGCCGCACGCCAAAGACGGTTGACCCTCCGAACATATGTTTGTACTGTCGACTGGTGGCGACCCGCGCCCACCGATCGACCCCGCAACGCACGACCACGACGAACGACCATGGGAGTCTCGCGTGACCCACGCCGCATGTACCGACGCTCCCCCCACGGACTCTCTCCACCAGCGCCTCAAAGACGTCTTCGGATACGACACCTTCCGCCTCCACCAGGAGGAGATCATCCGCCACGTGGTCGGCGGCGGCGACGCGTTCGTCCTGATGCCCACAGGCGGCGGCAAGTCACTGTGCTACCAGCTTCCGTCGCTGATGCGGCCCGGGACCGCGATCGTGATCTCGCCCCTCATCGCGCTCATGAAGGACCAGGTCGACGCGCTGCGTCACAACGGTGTCGCGGCCGCGTGCCTCAACTCGTCGATTCCGGACGAAGAAGCCCGCCAGACCGTCGCCGACATGCGCTGCGGCAGACTCGACCTGCTCTACGTGGCACCCGAACGGCTGGTCATGGACGGTTTCCTGAATATGCTCGACTCCGCGGACATCGCCCTCTTCGCCATAGACGAGGCGCACTGCATCTCGCAGTGGGGCCACCAGTTCCGCCCCGAGTACACGCAACTCTCGCTGATCAAGCGGAGGTTCCCCGGCGTGCCTGTGCTCGCGCTGACGGCTACTGCCGACGACGCCACGCGCAAGGACATCGTCGCGCAACTGGGGATCGGCGGCGCGCCGGCGTTCATCTCATCGTTCGACAGGCCGAACATCCGCTATTCGGCCGAGTACAAGCAGTCGGCACCGCGGCAGCTGCTGGCGTTCCTGGAGGCGCACCGAGGCGAGTCGGGCATCGTGTACGCGCTGTCGCGCAGGCGGGTCGAGGAGGTCGCGAAGGCACTTGACGAGGCGGGCTTCTCCGCGAGCGCGTACCACGCGGGCATGCCGTCCGAGCGCCGCACCAAGGTGCATAACGAGTTCCTGGGCGACCGCGTGGACATCGTGGTGGCGACCATCGCGTTCGGGATGGGCATCGACAAGCCGGATGTGCGGTTCGTCGTGCACTACGACATGCCGAAGTCGATCGAGGGCTACTACCAGGAGACGGGCCGCGCCGGGCGCGACGGGCTGCCGGCGTTCGGACACCTGCTGTGGAACATGCAGGACGTGGTGCAGGCCGGCCGCTTCATCGATGAGATCGCCGACGGCGAGCAGCGCCGTGTGGAGGCCCACAAGCTCAACGTGATGCTCGGCTTCGCGGATTCCATGTCGTGCCGCCGCCGGGCGCTGCTCGGCTACTTCGGCGAGGTGCTGGCCGATGACTGCGGCAACTGCGATGTGTGCGATAACCCGCCCGAGACCTACGACGCCACCATCGACGCCCAGAAGGCACTGTCCGCCGTCTACCGGCTCGGCGGCCGCTATGGCGCCGGCTACGTCATCGACGTGCTGCGCGGCTCCGGCAACGAGCGGATCGCCGCCAACGGTCACGACGGGCTGTCCGTGTTCGGGATCGGAGCGGAGCTCTCCAAGGACGCGTGGTCCGCCCTCGTGCGGCAGCTGGTGCACCGCGGCTACCTGCTGCAGGACATCAGCGACTACTCGACGCTGAAGCTGCTCGATCCCGCGTGGCCGGTCTTGCGCGGCCAGGAGTCGCTGACGCTGGCGAAGCCGCCGGCCCCGCGCCCCAAGGCGGAGCGCGCCGCGAAGCCGAAGTCGAAGGCAGCCATGCGGCTCGGCCCGCTGGGGACCGAGCTGTTCGAGCACCTGCGCGCGCTGCGACGCTCACTCGCCGGCGAGGAGAACGTGCCCGCCTACGCTGTCTTCTCCGACGCGACACTCGTCGACATGGTCGAGCGGCTCCCTCACTCGGAGCACGAGATGCTCTCCGTGAACGGTGTGGGCCAGGCCAAGCTCGAGCGCTACGGCGAGCTGTTCCTCGACGCGATCGTCGAGTGGGAGCAGAAGAGCGCGTGAATGGCGGCACGCACATCGTCATCGGCGCGGCGGCCGCTGGGCTGGGGCTGTGGGCCGCCCACACCGCGGGCGTGGCGGTGTTGCCGGCTGTTGCGGCGGCCTCAGTGGCTGTCGCTATCGCCGGGGCCCTCGCTCCCGACATCGACCACCGCGACTCGACGATCAGCAAGCGCGTCCCCGGCAAGCTGATGGGGCAGGGCGTCCGGCTGCTCGCCATCCCCGCGACACTGGCGCTCGCGATCGCGTACTTCGGGGCCTCCTCCCTGAGCGCGGCGGTCTTGGGATCGCTCGATCCGCTGGTCCGATGGGGACTGATCCTTGTGGTCCCCGCGATCGTGCTGCGGGTGGCGTCGAGCCTTATCGCGCTGGTATTCCGGCATCGCGGAGCCACACACTCGCTCCTGTTCGGAGCTGGCGCGTCGTTGCTGGTGGCGGTGGTCTGCATGAGGTTCGGCGTGCCGCCGTGGTACGGACTCGTGTTCGGCGGCGGGTGGCTGACTCACTTGCTGGCGGACTCCCTGTCGCGAAGAGGGCTGCCGTCGCTGCTCTGGCCGTTCGCGGGGCGGTAGGTCCGGGGACGGTAGGTCCGGGGGCGGTAGGTCCGGGGACGGTAGGTCCGGGCGCGACAGCGTGCGGGGTCGGACCCTACTTGCGGACCACAGGTGCGCGCCTGTGTTGTCTGGGACTCACAGGCGAGAAGCTGTGGGCCCACAGGAGGATGCCTGTGGTACGTGGCGATCACAGGCACCTAGCTGTGGCCCGCGAAAGGTGCCCGGGTGCGCGCTCCGATCCGCGACCGCGCGCCCGTCGTTCCCGAACGCCCGCCCACCGTCAGACCGCCGGTGCGCTATCCTCGCTGCATGCCCACAGCTCCCGCTCCCATCCAGACCGACGCTTCCACCCGCCGTGACTCCCTCACCGGACTGCTCCGCATCGCGGCGGCCGGGCTGATCTGGGGAACCATCCCGCTCGTCCTGCGCGCGGCCGACGGCGCATCTGTGGTCAAGGTGTTCTACCGGGTGCTGTTCGGCGGGATCGTGCTCCTCGGTTGGATGCTGCTCACCGGCCGCCTCAAGGAGATCACCGGCCTCCCCCGCCCCAAGCTCATCCAGCTCTCGATACAAGGCGTTCTCCTGACCGTGAACTGGGTGCTGTTCCTCACCGCACTCGACCTCACCAACGTCGCGACCGCCGAGCTGCTGGGCTACATGGGACCGGTCTTCGTCGCGGGGCTCGCGCCGCTGGTGACCGGCGAGGCGTTCGACCGGCGCATCGTCCTGCCCGTCGCGGCGGCCCTTGGCGGGATCGTCGTCATCCTGGCGCCGCAGGGACTCGCACTGCACAGTCCCCGCCAGCTGCTCGGGGCCGTCCTCGCGGCCGCCTCCGCACTCACCTACGCGGCACTGCTGCTGCGCTCAAAGAAGCTTTTGCAAGGCGTGTCCGGCGCCGCGCTGATGGTCGTGGAGTACGCGACGGCGTCTGTGATCCTGCTACCGTTCGTGATCTGGATGTACGCGCGCGGCCAAGGCCCCACCACGCTCGCCTCGTACGGCGCGCTCGCCACGCTCGGAATCGTGCACACCGCCGTGGCCGGCATCATCTTCCTCGGCGGTCTTCGACGCGTGCGCACCGACCACGCTGCCGTGCTCACATACGCCGAGCCCGCGAGCGCCGTGGTCTTCGCGGCGATCTTCCTGGGCGAGCCGCTCACCACCGCCACCGTCATCGGGGGCGCGATGGTCGTGGCGGGTGGTGCGCTCGTCGCCCGGCTCGAGACGGCGTCCTCCGGCCAGGAGGCCGTCGGGGTGACTGATTCGGGCGAAGAGGGCGCGGGCGAAGACGACCCTGCCGACTAGGGCACTTCTTCGCCCGAACGACGCGCGCGGGCCCAAACGTTGCTGGAGTACCATGAGGCGCGCACGTGTGCGGATTCGGACGAGGGAGCGACCAGTCATGGAAGGCCTGCGCCGGCTCAGGATGGACAAAGCTGTCACCCGCCTTTGGGCGCGTGACGCGACGCTGTTCTCAGATGACCCCGAGATCCAGGCGATCGATGCCGACAAGTTCGGATGGCTCGGGCTTTCCGCCCGCGCGGCTGCCGACGCCGCCGCGCTCGCTCCGCTCGCCGGCGAGCTCGCCGACTCCGGCATCACCGACGTCGTCCTGCTCGGCATGGGTGGCTCCTCGCTCGCGCCTCTCGTCATGTCGCGCATCCTGGGCCCGCTCGTGGGCGCGGGGATGCGGCTCCACGTGCTCGACACCACCTCCCCGACCGGAGTCGCCGCGGTCCGCGACAGCCTCCTGCCGGGAAGCACGCTCGTGATCGTCGCGAGCAAGTCGGGCACCACGATCGAGCCTCTGTCGCTGTACTCGGTCTTCCGCTCGTGGATCGACGCCACGCACGGGGACGAGGCCGGCGCGCACTTCATCGCGATCACCGATCCGGGTTCCGAACTGGAGAGGCTGGCGGGCGAACAGGGCTTCTCCGCCGTCTTCCACGCCCCCGCCGACGTGGGCGGCCGTTACTCGGCGCTCACTACGTTCGGGACCGTGCCAGCGGCGCTTATCGGCATCGACGTCGCCGACCTGGCGCGCCGTGCGGCCGCGATGGAGGCGGCCTGCCGCAACGAAGTCGACGACAACCCCGGAGCCAGACTCGCGGCCTTCATCGGCAACGGGCACGCCGAGGGCCGCGACAAGCTCACCATCGTGTGCTCGGAGCGCGTGGCGCCGTTCGGCCTGTGGGTCGAGCAGCTCATCGCTGAGTCGTCGGGCAAGGGCGGGCTCGGCGTGCTGCCGGTGCTCGACACCCCGGACGTCGATCCCGGCCTCTACGGCGACGACCGCCTCGTGGTCACGATCTCCGTCAAGGGCGACGCCTCACTGAACGCCTATCGCCGCGGACTGCGCGCCGATACGCCGCGCATGGACATCACGCTCACCGACGAGCACGACATCGCCGGCGAATTCGTCAGGTGGGAGGTCGCGACCGCGCTCGCCTGCTTCCTGATCGGCGTCGAGCCGTTCGACCAGCCCAACGTCGCCATCGCCAAGAAGGCCACCGACGACATCCTGGCAGGCAGGATCGCCGCGCCGCGGAAGTCCTGCGAAGACGGCGACATCGAGGTCACGGTCCTGATGCCCGATCCTCCGGCGAGATGCACCTCGATCGAAGCGGTGGCATCGCTCGTGGGCGCAACCCCGCGCGGCGACTACCTGGCGATCCTGGCCTACCTGCCGGACGACGCCGACCTCATCGCTCCCTTGCGCGACGCTGTGGCGAGACTCTCGAGCATGCGGCGTATCGCGGTCACGCTCGAGATCGGGCCGCGCTACCTGCATTCCACCGGGCAGCTGCACAAGGGCGGCCCGGCCACCGGTCACTACCTGATCATCACTACCCGCGACGAGACTGGCCCGTCGATCGCCGGTAAGCCGTTCACGCTCGCGCAGCTGCACCGCGCGCAGGCCGAGGGCGACTTGGCCACGCTCGTGGCGCTCGGGCGGCCCGTGGTGCGGCTCGACCTTCCGGCGCCGTGGTTCCCCTACGTGGCCGGGGTCGCGCACGCGCTGACTGCGTCACTGTAGGATGCACGCCTGATACCTCATGCGAACCCCCGCACGAGACGACCGCCACGTGAAGGAGCCCCACACAATGCGCCGCACGCACATCGGCCCGATCATGATCGCCGCCCTGGCCGCGCTGCTCCTGGGCGTGGCGCTGACCGTTGCTGGCTGCGGCAGCGGGCCCGTCGCGAAGAAGAAGGTCACACCGATCCCCGTGACCACTCCGACCGCCGAGGCGACGGCCGGCGCGGCCGCTGACGCGGCGTTCGCAGAATCGGCCGGCGTCTCCACCGGCCCCATCTCCAAACTCGACGCCAACTCCGCGGTGACGGCCAAGCTCGCGGTCGGCGCGCGTGCCTACCTCAAGACGACGTCGAAGTTCACGATCAATCAGCTGTTCTTGCAAGGCGACGTGGCGGTCGGCGACATCACGCCCAAGTCCGGCGGATCGCGGGTGTTCATCGCGTGGATCGGGCCTTCGTGGAAGACGGTCTGGACGGCTCCGATGGGACAAGGCGGCTCGACGCTCGCGCGCGCGGCCGTACCGCAGATGTCCAAGGATCTCGCCGCGAAGATGGACTGGAACCCCAAGGTGGCCGCGGCCTCCGCGAGCGCCGGCACGGCGGGCGGCGCCGACATCTCCGCCCTGCAGGCCAGCTTCACCGCGTACGTGAAGTCGGCGATGACCAGCTACGTGGGCGGCCCCGACGTGGCCGGTGCCGTCAGCGCGAGCGACGTCCGCGTGGTCCCGGACAACAAGGGCGTGTACTGGGGCAGCGCGCTTGCCGAGGCGTCCTCCGGTGGAGACGCGGTTTCGTTCTACGCGAAGTACGTAGGCGGCAAGTGGGTCGGTCAGGGCAACTCCGACGAAGGCGTGTTACCCGGCGACTCCAAGTTCCCCGCCGAGGTGCAGGGGCTTCTGTAGCCCCCGAGGGGCGCGGCTGCGGGCAGGCCAGACGGCCAGCGGGCAGCCAGGTGGCGGGCGGGCAGCCAGGTGGCGAGCGAGGGCAGCCAGGTGGCGAGCGAGGGCACCTGGTCCTCTTTCGAGAGCCACAGGCAGCGGCCTGTTATTCCCATAGATCACAGCCCACTGCCTGTGTCACAACAGGCACCCGCCTGTGATACCTGCGCCTAACAGGCCGCTGCCTGTGGGGGCTCAGAAGGGGTCCGACTCGGCGCCAGGGTCCGAGTTCGAGTCCTCACCCTACAGATCCACGATCTCCGCTTCGACGGTGTCGTCGTCGGCGATCGTGACGATCCCCACTGAGGGAGGCGGGGCTGGAGCGTCTTCCTCGCCATGCCGCCTTTGCGTGGAGCCGGGATTGACGTAGAGCACACCGTGGATCCGGTCGATCGTCGCCACGTGCGTGTGCCCGGTCACGATCACCTGCACGCCCGCGAGCACCCTCGCGTTCTCGCGCGTCAGGTCCCGCTGGCTGTGGATGACGAGGAACCGCACGCCGCCGATCTTGATGTTGGCGATATGCGGAAGGCGGGCGGTGGCGTCGAAGTCGCAGTTGCCCCGGACCGCCACCACCGGCGCGATGGTCTCGAGCTCGGCCAGCACATCGAGGTCGCACACGTCGCCGGCGTGCAAGATCGTGTCCACCCCGCGCAGCGCCGCGTGCACGGCCGTAGGAAGGGAGCCGTGGGTATCGCTTATCAGGCCGACTCGGACAGTCATCTCTTCGCCCGTACCTCTTCGCGTCGTTCCTACAATCCGAGAGCCCTCTTGAGCGACGGCACGCGCCGCCGGGAGACCGGAACCTGTGTGCCCGCCTTGTCCTTGAGTGTAACGAGGAGCGTCCCGCCGTACATGGGGACGACCTCCTTGATCTGCGCGAGATTGACCAGGAATCGGCGGTGCACCCGGAAGAACCCGCGGGCCTCGAGCCGGGTCTCCAAGTTGGCGAGCGAGATGGTGGACAGGTACCGCTCGCCGTCGGTGTAGAGGTAGCTGTAGTCGTCCTTCGCCATCACGTAGAAGATCTCCTCCACTGACAGAAGGAGCTTCCGGCCGGCCTTCTCGACGGGCACGCGCTCGATGCGCGCCCCGGTCGCGACCGGCTCCACAGGCGTGAGCCTGTCGATGGCCTGGCGCAGACGAGCCACTTCGACCGGCTTGACGAGATAGTCGGTCGCGGCCACCTCGAACGCCTTGACCGCGTGCTCGGAGTACGCCGTGACGAAGATGATGGCTGGCTGCCGCTCCAGCTCGCCGAGCGCCTCGGCAAGCTGCATCCCCGACAGCCCCGGCATGTCGATGTCCAGGAAGACCACGTCATAGGGAAGCGCGCGGATCAGCTGGAGGGCCTCCGCGGCGCTCGATGCCTCGCCCACGACCTCGACCCCGCCGGCCTCGATCAACAGGTAGCGCAACTCGGAGCGCGCCGGGGCCTCGTCGTCACAGACCAGCGCCTTGAGGACCATCCGAACCCCCGTCCCCGACCGAGTTCGCCGGCAGTGCCGCGATGGTGATGGTCACCGTGGTGCCCTGGCCCGGCTCGCTTTCCACGGCAAGCCCGCTGCCCGGCCCGAAGTGACCTTTCAGCCTATCGTCCACGTTCTTCAAGGCGATGCCAAGACCCCGTCCGAAGCCAGGCTCCAGAACGCGCGGCAGGTCCTCGGCGGTGATGCCGCGGCCGTCATCGGACACGACGATCTCGATGCAGTCGACGCCGGTCCGGCCCTCGATGCGGATGTGCAGCGGCGCGTCGGGGCGGACGCCATGCTGGACCGCGTTCTCCACGAGCGGCTGCAGGATGAACGCGGGCACGAGCACGCCGGTCATCCCCCGCTCGATGTCCTCGACCACCGTGATGCGGTCCTCGCCGAAGCGGGCGCGCTCGAACACCAGATAGCGGCGCGTGTACTCGAGTTCGCGCTTGAGCGTGATGAGCTCGTCGCTGTTCTCGAGCGTGCGCCGGTAGAAGGCGGCGAACTCCCGCAGCAGTTCGCGAGCGCGCGGCGGGTCCGTGCGGATCAGCGCGGCGATGGTGTTGATGGTGTTGAACAGAAAGTGAGGGTTGATCTGGCTCTGCAGCGCCTTGAGCTCCATGCGGCACGCGAGCTCGGTCTGCCGCTCCAGCTCCGAGAGCTCCAACTGCGTGGACAGTAGTTTGGCGAGGCCTTCGACGAGGGTGATCTGCGTCTCGTTGAGCAGCTTGGACGTGGTGTAGTAGAACTTCAGCGTCCCCACCGGCTGGTCGCGGACCTGCAGCGGCACCACGATCGCCGCCTCCAGGCTGCAGTCGCCGCGGGGGCAGCCGATCTCCTCGCGGCTGACGAGGATCCGGCGCTCGTTGGCCTCGAGCGCCTCCCACGTGGCGCGCGTGATGATCGGCCCACCGACGGCGTGGTGGTCCTCGCCCAGACCCGCGAAGCCGAGCACGGTATCACGGTCGGTGATGGCGACGGCCGCCGCCTCGGTCTCCGCGAGCGCGATGCGACACACTGCCTCGGCCGTTGTGGAGTTCAGTCCCTTGCGAAGATACGAGAGCGATTCGTTGGCGATCTCGAGGATCTGGTGCGACTGCATGGCGCGGAGGTGGTCCGGGCGGGTGCGCATCCGGTCCACGAGGCTGCCTACCGCGATGCCCGCGAGCAGCAGGGCGGTCAGCGCGATCGCCCACTCGGGAACCCCGAAGAACGGTCCGAAGGCGGCGAAGATGCCGGCAGCGAGCGCCGCCGTGACCGCGACGATGTCGCCGGGCCTGACCCCGCTCGTGCGCTTCCTGCTGGGAGCCACCGCCTACCGCCTTCCTCCCGGTCGTGTTCGCGAGCCAGTGGCCTACAGCGGCCCCGAGAGCAGCCCCACCAGGTGTCCCGGTGACTCCTTGAAGCCGGCTGTGCAGTACACGCGACGCGACGCCGCGTTCTCGGCCTGCGTGCACAGCGTGATGCCACGTGCGCCGTCGCGAGCCGCCGCAGCGATCGCCTCGGCCAGCAGCGCGGCGCCGATGCCGCGACCCTGCTCGGCCGGCGTGACCGCCAGACGGCCGAGCGTGGCCTCCGGCCCGTGCAGGGTGGACAGAGTATAGCCGACGACTTGCTGATCCCGGTACGCCAACCCGACGCGGTCCGAGGCCATGTACCGCTCGAGGAGAGGTTCGTCGTAGCGCCAGAAATCGTCGAAGGCCTGGACGTCGACGGCTCGCACCGCAGGCAGGTCCGCGAGGGTGCCGACGGTGAGACGGATCCCGGTCGGCAGGCTCTGCGGGAGAGACGCGGGGGCCGGCGATAGAGAGCCGGCGCGCGGCGGCGACGCCAGGCACTCGAGCCGGTAGACCACGATCTCCTGCGCCGGCGTCAGGCCGGAACGCTCGTAGGGAGCGGCGTGTTCTTTGGGGACCAGCGGTGAGAAGAGGCGCTCGAAGCCTTGCTGACGCGCGACGGCGCGGAGGTCCTCCAGCAGCAGCGGGACTCGTGAGCCAGAACACCACAGGCCGCGGACCGCCATGATCCCCAGATGCGTCCGCCACGGTGCGAGGACCGCGGCTTCGCCCTTCTGCGTCACGCGAACCCGCCAAGGCGCCGACTCCCACTCCCGCGTGAGCTCGACCGGGCTCGCGAAAAGGTGCGCGGCCGCCGCGGCGGGCCACACCCAGCCCAGGTCCTCGCGGCACGCGGGATGCATGACTCCGCTCACCGGATGAGAACCGACGCTTCGTTCGCGAACATGACGACGCCCACGACAGCCAGCATGATCGCGAAGGCCGTGCGCACGTGGTGCTCGGAGGCGGAGACGGTCACACGGGCGCCCAGCCAGGCGCCGGGGATGACGGTGACGGAGAGCGCGATGGCCAGGCGCCAGTCGATGTGTCCCAGCAGCGTGTGCGTGATCGTCCCGGGCACCGACAGGATCGCGATGGCGACGAGGCTCGTGCCGATGGCGCGCTTGGTTCCGAATCCGAAGAGGCGCATGAGCAGCGGGACGATCACGAAGCCGCCGCCGAGGCCGAGGAGGCCGGAGTACAGGCCGGCGCCGAGGCCGAGCAGTGCGAGCTTGACGGCCGAAGGCTGCGGGGGCGTCGCGGTCGCGGACAGCGCGTCAGGGGCGTCCGCCGGTCCGTCCGAGTCGCTCACGAGCAGCGGCCCCTCCTCGGAGGCGCTCACGGAGCCTTCGGGGGCATGAGCGTGTGCGCCCGCGCGGCGACCGGACAGCCACATGTCGAACGCCATGTACACCACCAGCACGCCCGTCGCGACCATCAGGGCGGACCCACCGATCCACTGTGTCGCCCACGCGCCGGCAACGGCCGCGCCCGCGCCTCCTCCCCCTATGATCAAGCCGGCGCGCACGTCGGCGATCCCGCGGCGCACATAGCCGAGCGCGCCGGTCAGCGCTGTCGGGATGATGATAGGGAGCGGTGTCGCGACCGCCGAGATCGCGGAACCCCCGAGCAGCAGCCGGATGGCGGGCGTCGTGATCATGCCGCCACCGATCCCGAACATGCCGGAAAGCACGCCGGACACGGCGCCGACGACCAGGGTCTTGACCCAGAACGCCGCCTCAGCCAGTCCGAGGCCGCTTGCGAGGCCGGACACCGCAACCGCCTCGCTACTCGGAGGTGATGACCGGGAAGCGGCCCGTGATCGCAGAGCGGTCCACGCTTCTCTCGCCCGAGAACAGCGACTTGAGCGCCACGTCCTCCCACAGCCGGTCCATGAGCTGCGGCCACTTCCTCTGAAAAGCGAAGTAGTTGTCGCAGTTCTGGCGCGCGTAGACCGATGCGTCGGAGAGCGCGGCCCTGGCGACCTTGAGGAACTCGCCGGTCTCGTGGCCGGTCAGAGCATGCAGCACGGCGGTCATGAACGACCGCCACGTGATCGACGACGAGATGAAGTCCCCGGGATACGGTCGCATGGAGTTCACGGACACTTGGCGCAGGTCGACCTGGCTCTTCGCGAACTCGATCTTGCGATGCTCGTATATGAACCGGTACACGTCCTGACGAAGGGCGATCGCCTCGCTGCGGGCGGTCGGTGGGTTGTGCTCGATGCTCCACTCGCCGTCCAGGAACACATCGCCACCGTGCATGCGCGCGTTGATGACGTAGTCCATGTCCTCGCCGCGCAGCACCCACGGGTCGAACGACACGGCCGTGAACATGTCGCGATGCAGCGCGAGGCATCCGCCGAAGGCCATGGTGGACGGGCGCACGCGCGGAGGCGCTTCCACGATCGCGAGGGCGGCGTTGAAGTCGTCGGCCTGGCGCCAGAAGTAGTCGGCCCAGTGCGGCGGGTCGCTTGTGCGGAAGTTGCCGCTGCTGTCGACGTAGTAGCCGGACTTTGCGAGGATGCGACGACCGCTCTCGTCGATGGTGGCGCCGATCCCCTCCATGGCGCGTACGAAGAAATCGGGGTCGGTGATGACCTCGTCGTCATCGATGAAGACGACCGATTCGCATCCCATGATGGCCGCGACTATCAAGCCGACGTTGCGCACGGCGCCGTAGCCTGTGAGGCTGACGCCCGGGACCATGTCGGAGAACTCCAGTTGCTCGAGCCGCCGCTGAAGGCTTCCGAGCTCCGCCGGACCGAACACGAGAGCGTCGACGCCGGGCACGTCGGCGAGGATCTGGCGGACACGGTCCTCCGCCTCGTGCTCGATGGAGGGATCGGTGGTAGCGACGATGACCACGACCTGCCCGAGCCCGCGTACTCCCTGCAGCGACGCCAGACAGGCGCCGAGCGTGCCTTCGGAATCGAGAGGAGTCGGGTGGTCGTAGACGTTGATGAGCCGGTCGGTGAAGCGTCCGCGACGGCGGGTCCAGAATGTGGGGATGACGACGCACGGAGCCAAGCGCAACACCCTCGTCTTCCAAGTCAGCGGACGCGAGACGGCCGACGGTCCGCACTTGCAGGCCGCGACCATTCTACTCCTTGAACGGCCCCGCGATGATGCATCAGTCTCTGTAGGTTCGATCCTCGGCGAGAGACTGCTCGGCACCCACCGCGGGAGGCGCGCCCGCCCGGACGTCGCCAGCGCTGCCAGCCCCGTGCGCGCGCTCGTCGCCTGCCCCCGTGGACTGCGCCTTCCCCACCGATTCGCGAGTGAGCATGCACCGCTCGATCGACTCGGAGAGCAGCTTGTAGGGCCTCGTCCCGATCAGCAGCTCGTTGCATATCAGCGATG